>JBAVCR010000502.1:0-4249 GCA_049586815.1 Anaeromyxobacteraceae bacterium | reverse complement strand
GGCCATCCCGGTCCCGCCGCTCGGGGAGCCCCCCGAGCTCCGGCTCCCGGCCCAGCAGAAGTTCCGCCTCTCGAACGGGCTCGCCGTCCGCCTGGTCGAGTACCACCGGCTGCCCATCGTGGCCGTGCACCTCGTGCTCCTCGAGGGCGGCGCGGCGCGCGACCCCGCCGACCTTCCCGGCGTCGCGAGCTTCACCGCCTCCATGGTCACCGAGGGGACGAAGTCCCGCTCGTCCATCCAGATCTCCGACGAGCTCGGCTTCCTGGGCGCGAGCCTCTCCGCCGGCGCCAGCATGGACGCGGCCTACGTGTCCGGCTACGGCCTCTCCCGCCACCTGCCGCGGCTCCTCGACCTGCTCGCCGACGTGACCCTGAACCCGTCCTTCCCGGAGCAGGACTTCCTCCGGGTCCAGGACCAGCGGAAGGTCTCCCTCCTGCAGCAGCGGGACCAGCCGGCCATGCTCGCCTCGAAGGCCTTCGGGAGGCTCTACTGGGGCAACCACCCCTACGGGCACTGGGCCGGCGGGACGGAGGAGTCGGTGGCGAGGACCACGCGCGCCGACCTCCAGCGCTTCCACGCGGCCCACTGGCGCCCGGGGGCGGCGGAGCTCGTGGTCGTCGGCGACGTCGATCGGGCCACGCTCGAGGCCTCGCTCGAAAAGGCCATGTCCGGCTGGAAGGGGGCCGAGCCGGCCCGCCCGGCCGTTGCCGAGCCGCCCGCCAGCAGGCGCCAGGCCCTCCTCATCGAGAAGAAGGGGGCGCCCCAGACCTTCCTCATCCTGGGCATGCCGGGGATCGCCCGCAGCGACCCCGACTTCGTGCCCGCCCAGGTGCTCTTCCAGGTGCTGGGCGGCGGGTCCGCGTCGCGCCTCTTCCGCGACCTCCGGGAGGAGAAGGGCTACACCTACGGCATGAGCGCCCGGGTCTCGGCCCAGAAGATGGGCGGCGTCTCCTACCTCGGCGGCAGCGTGCGCGCCGACGCCACCGGGCAGGCCATCCGCGACCTGCTCGCGCAGGTGAACGCACTCCGCGACGTCCCGGTGCCGGGGCCGGAGCTCGAGGACTCGCGCGACGGCATCATCCGCTCCCTGCCCGGCGACTTCTCCTCCGCGGCGGGCATCGCCGGCCGGCTCGCCGAGCAGGTGGTCTACGCGCTCCCCGAGGACTGGTGGAGCGCCTATCCCGGAAGGATCCGCGCCGTGACGGCGGCCGACCTGCAGCGGGTGGCGCGGCGGCTCCTCGACCCGGCGCTCCTCACGTCCGTCTTGGTCGGCGACCCGACGGTCGTGTCCCCGCAGCTCGACGGGCTGCCCCTCGGCCCGGTCGAGGTGAAGAAGCCGTGAGGGAGCTCCAGAACGAGTTCTCCTGGTCGAAGTCGCGCCACGAGAAGTTCACCGAGTGCCCGCGGGCGTACTGGTTCCACTACTACGGCTCGTGGGGAGGCTGGGACACGGCGACGGGTCCCGCCACCCGCGAGCTGTACGTGCTCAAGAACCTCTCCTCCCGCTGGCAGTGGGCGGGCTCGGTGGTGCACGAGGCCCTTCGCCACATGCTGAACCGGTCCCGCTTCACCGGGGACCCGAAGGCGCTCGACAAGCTCCTCGACGAGACCCGGCGCAGGTCCCGCACCCAGTTCGCCGGCTCCCGCGAGAAGGGCTACTGGCGCGACCCGAAGCGCATCCCCGGGCTCGTCGAGCACGAGTACGCCGAGCCCGTCCCGCCCGAGGAGTGGAAGCGGATCTGGGACGAGCTCATCGAGGGCTCGATCCGCGCCTTCTACGCGAGCCAGACCTTCGACCGGATCCGCGCCATCCCGGCCCAGCGCTGGCTCACCGTGGACGAGCTCGACACCTGGAGCTTCGAGGGCACGAAGATCTGGGTGGCCATCGACTTCGCCTACCGCGACGACGAGGACCGGGTCCACGTGCTCGACTGGAAGACCGGCAAGGAGCGCGGCGCCGACCACATGCAGGTGGCCCAGTACGCGCTCTACGCCCAGCGGAAGTGGAACGTGGCGCCCGAGTCGGTGGTGGGAGGGCTCGTCTACCTCGCCTCCGGGGCCGACCGGGTCGACGTGGCGGTCGACGCCCCGGCGCTCGAGACCGCCCAGGCGCGCATGCGGGAGAGCATCGCGGCGATGAAGGAGCGGCTCGACGACCCGATGCGGAACGCCGCCTCGCGGGAGCGCTTCCCGCAGATCGAGGACCGCACCGCCTGCCGCCGCTGCCCGTTCCGGCGCCCCTGCGGGCGACTCTAGAGGGCGAAGCCGGCGGCGATCTGCGGGACCCAGTAGGCGCAGGTCCCGGTGCAGTTCGTGAACACCCGCTCGTAGGCGATGCCGACGAGGAACGTCGCCGGTCCCACGGACGCGAAGGAGAACCCGCCGCGCGCGCCCCAGGCGTCCTGGGAAAGGTAGCCGTCCGTGACGAACCAGTGGGCGTAGTACCCGCCCACGAAGGGCACGATGGCGCCCCGCACCGGCAGGAACCAGTCGAGCCCGGGCTTCACCAGGAAGACGGCGGGCCCCGAGCCGAAGCTCACGCCCAGGTCGAGGGTGGGAAGCAGCCCTCCGTAGACGAAGTAGCCGACCCCGCCCCCCAGGTTCACCGCCCCCTGGCCGTAGGCGAAGGTGGCGCCGAGCGTCGCCCAGACCCGCAGCCGCCGCACCGTCCACTCCGGCTCGGCTCCCTGCGCGGGCGGGAGCGCGCCCGGCGGCGGGGCGACCTCCTCGGGCGGCTCGGCCGGCGGAGGAGGGGGTGGCGAGATCTCCTGCGGCGGCCCGAGGTACTGGGCGCGCACCGGGGCCGGAGGCAGGGCGAGGCAGAGGAGGAGGGCGAGGAGCGTGCGCCGCATGGCGATGGAGTCTATCCGCTCAAGGAACGAGCCGCGCCTCCATCCAGCCCCGCAGCGCGTTCACGACCCACAGGCGGCGCGCCCGGGAGAGGTCGGACGGCAGGAGCCGCCGCTCCCGCACCTCGCCCCGGGCGAGCAGGCTCGCGCGAAACACCCCGGGGAGGAGCCCCGCGTCGAGCGGGGGCGTGACCCGCTCGCCGTCGATGTCGGCGACCACGCTCGTGAAGGTGCCCTCGGTCACCTCGCCCTCCCGGTTCAGGAGCAGGACGTCGAAGACGTCCGGGCGCGGCGCCCGGCGCCTCTCGTACGGCCCGCGGCGCGTCGTCTTGTGGAAGAGGGCCGGGTCGCGCCGGTCGACCGGCTCCACCGAGAGTGCGACCATCACCGGCGCCCCGGCGGTGGGCGGCAGCGGCGCGCGCCCGATCGCGATGGTCCCGGCGGGATCGACCGTGAGCCGGAGCCGGGCGTCGCCCCGCTCTGCCCCGATTCGCGCCCGCACGGCGGGCAGGTCGAGCGGGGTGCCGTGGTAGCCGGCCGAGCCGGCGAGGCGCGCCAGGTGTCCCTCGAGGAGCGCCACCCGCCCGCCCTCGAGGCGCATGGTCTCGAGGAGGGTGGGAAGCTCCGGGTCGGCCTCGAGCACGCGCGCCTTGGCGAGCGCCTCCTCCCACTCGGCGGCGGGGTCGGAGTCCCAGGTGATGCCGCCGCCGGTGCCGTAGGCCACGGCGCCCGTCGAGAGGTCGACCTCGGCGGTGCGGATGGCGACGTTGAAGCAGCAGTCGCCGCCGGGCGCGATGGCCCCGACCGCGCCGCAGTAGGCGCCGCGCGGCGACCGCTCCAGCCGGGCCACGATCGCCATCGCCGCCACCTTGGGCGCGCCGGTGACCGAGCCGCAGGGGAACGTGGCGGAGAGCAGGTCGGCGAGGTCGACGCCCGGGCGGAGCCGCGCCGAGACCGTCGAGGTGAGCTGCCAGACGGTGCGAAGGCGCTCCACCTCGAGGAGGGGGCCGGCGTGCACCGAGCCCGTGGCGGCCACGCGTCCGAGGTCGTTCCGGAGCAGGTCGGCGATCATCACGTTCTCGGCGCGGTCCTTCTCCGACGCGGCGAGGAGCCGGCGCGCCGCCTCGTCCTCGACCGGCCAGCGTCCGCGCCGCGCCGTGCCCTTCATCGGGCGCGTGGTGACCCTGTCGCCGCGCCGCAAGAGGAAGAGCTCCGGCGACGCGCTGACGACGGCGCGTCCGCCGGCCCGCACGTAGGCGGCGTCTCCCGACCCCTGGGCGCCGCGCAGGCGACGGTAGAGGCCGAGCGGCTGGCCCTCCAGGCGGCCCCTCAGGCGGAAGGTGAGGTTCACCTGGTAGACCGCGCCCGCCGCCACGGCCTCGCGGATCTCCCCCACCGCC
>JBAVCR010000501.1:0-1667 GCA_049586815.1 Anaeromyxobacteraceae bacterium | reverse complement strand
CGGCGGGCGAGCCCCCACGCGAGAGCGCGACCACCTCGTGGCCGTCGGCGCCGAGCGAGGCCGCCAGCGCGCGGCCGATGAGCCCCGTGGCCCCGGTGAGGAAGACGCGCATGATCAGGGAATCCCGTTCGGGTACTTCACCTCGGCCTCGCTCTTGCGGACGTAGTGGGGCTCGAGGGCGAAGAGGGCCTGGTCGTCGAAGGCCGCGCCCTCGAGCCGCGGCGCGGCGAGCAGCCCGACCGCCTCGCCCGACGGGAAGGCCGGGCCACCCTCGAGGCGCGGCAGGCGCGGCGCCAGCACCTCGACGTAGGCGGCGTAGCCCTCGCCGAAGCCGACCGCGCCCGGATGCCCCTCGAGGAGGGCGGGGAGCGCGGCCGGGGCGATGGCCTCCTCGGGGCGAACGGCGGTCACCCGACCTCCGGAGGCGCGGTAGAAGCCGGCGTAGACCTCCCCCTTGCGGGCGTCGAGCAGCGGGACGAGGAGCGCGTCGTCCGGCACGTCGGCGGATCGGGAGGCCTCGAGCGCCATCGCGGCCAGGCTCGAGACGCCGGCGATGGGGCGACGGTTGGCGTAGGCGAGCCCCTTCCAGGTGGCGAGGCCGATGCGGAGGCCGGTGAAGGAGCCGGGGCCGAGCCCGACGGCGAACCCCTCCAGGTCGGGCACCTTGCGCCCGAGCGCGCCGAGGAGATCGGCGAGCGCGCCGGGCAGTCGCCCGCCGTGGCCGACCCCGGGGCCGACCGGGGGCTCGGTGCGGGTGGTCAGGACCTCGACCGACGCCCCGCGCAGCTCGAGGAGCGCGCAGGACAGGGTCGGGGTGGAGGTGTCGATGGCGGCGACGAGCATGGCGGGCGCCCCGCCTCCTCTACCCCATCAGGCGGACGATGTCGTTCTTGAAGACGAAGATCATGAGGAAGACGAGCAGCAGGATCCCCACCAGGTTCGCCACCTCGCGGGTGCGCAGCGAGAGCGGCTTCCGGGTGGCCGCCTCGACCATGGTGGCCACGATGTGCCCTCCGTCGAGCACCGGGATGGGGAGCAGGTTCATGAGCCCCAGGTTCACGCTGATGAGCGCCATCTTGAAGAGGAAGCTCGACCAGCCCTCCTGCGCCGCCTGGGCCGCGATCTGGAAGAGCATGATCGGCCCGCCCACCGTCTTGAAGCTGATGTCGCCCTGGACGATGCGGGCGATGCCGAGCGCGGTCAGGCGGACCATGTCCGCGACGTTCCCGACGGCGGCCGCGAGGGCCTCGCCCGGTCCGATGGCGTACGGGACCTCCTCGGCCACGAGCGCACGCGCCTGGACGATCCCGCGCTGCTCGGGGAAGAAGCCGAGCGTGACCCGCTTGCGGGTCTCGCGGGTCATCTCGTCCACGTACTCCTGGTCGGCGGGGACGAGGTCGGTGACGCGCCCGTCGGAGAGGGCGAGCCGCACCGGCGTGCCGGAGAGGAAGTCGGCCGAGAGCTGGTTCAGCTCGCGGAAGGAGCGGACCGGCTTGCCGTTCACCGAGGTGATGGCGTCGCCGCGCCGCAGGCCGGCCAGGTCGGCGGGGCTCCCGGGCACGACCTCGGCGATGAAGGTGGAGACGGTGGGATCGGCGGCGCGGAAGGCGGGCCCGCCGGCGGCGCAGGTGGGCACCGGCCCGAGCTTCACCGGGTCGTAGGAGGAC
>JBAVCR010000500.1:0-2412 GCA_049586815.1 Anaeromyxobacteraceae bacterium | reverse complement strand
GGCTAGACGCTGGGGCCTCCCGGGTCAACGCGCGACGACCCGCGCGACGACCGCGCCGCGCCGGCCTCAGAGGGCCGGGCTGTAGACCCGGTAGTCGATCTCCGGGAAGACGTTGTCGCGCGACTCGAGCTGGTCGAGCCAGGTCTCGTCGATCGACCCGTCGCGGATCTGGTCGTGCAGCCGCGTGAAGCGCAGCACGTGCTCCCGGGTGCGCCGGATGGCGTAGTCCACCATGGTGCCGGTCTTCATGATGAAGGCCCAGTCGGAGGACTGCGCGAGGAGCAGCTCGCGGGCCGCCTGGTTGAGGGCGCGGCGCGTCTCCGCGTCCGGCTCCGGGTAGTCGCGGGCGAGCGCGATCATCCGCTCCGCCGCCTTGTGCAGGTGGCGGTAGATCCAGTCGTTCGACCCGTCGAGCCAGACCCCGGCGTACCCGCCCGCGCCCCAGGAGCAGAGCGGCGGCGTGGCCACCTGCTGCTCCGGGTTCTCCCGCAGGTAGTCGCCCGGGGTGGCGAGCCGGAAGACCTGCTGGTCGAAGGCCACCTTGCGGACCAGGAAGTCGATGAACTGCGGGCCCTCGTACCACCAGTGGCCGTAGAGCTCGGCGTCGTAGGGGGAGACGACGATGGGCTTCTTGCCCCCCATGTTGCCGGCCAGGTGCTCGATCTGCCGCTCCCGGTTCCACATGAAGTTGCCGGCGTGGGCGGCGGCCCGCTCGCGGGCCCGCCAGGGATCGTAGGGCTCCTTGTGGCCGCCCTTCCCGGTGATGCGGAAGTACTTGATGCCGACGTTCTTGCGGTTCCCGTCGGGCTGGATCCAGGGCCGGATGTACTCCCAGTCGAGGTCCCAGCCGATGTCCCTGTAGAACTCGCGGTACTCCGGATCGCCGGGGTAGCCGTGCTCGGCGCTCCAGACCTGCTGCGACGACTCGGTGTCGCGCCCGAAGGCGGCCGCGCCGCTCGGCGTGTAGATGGGGGCGTAGGCGCCGTGCCGGGGGCGCGGCGTGGCGTCGGCGATGCCGTGGGTGTCGGTGAAGAAGTAGCGGATGCCCTGCTCGGCGAGCATCTCGTCGACGCCCGGGTAGTACCCGCACTCGGGCAGCCAGATCCCCTCCGGGCTCTTGCCGAAGTGGCGCCGGTGGTGGGCGGCGGCCACCGCGATCTGGGCGCGCGCCGCCTCCGGGTACTCCTGCATGAGCGGCAGGAAGCCGTGGGTGGCGCCGCAGGTGACGATCTCGAGCCCTCCCGCCTCCTCCAGCCGGCGGAAGGCGCCCACCAGGTCGCGCCGGTAGCGGTCCTCGAAGAGGCCGTGCAGCTCGCGGAACTCGTGCTGGTAGTACTGCGCGAGCCCGTGGAAGGTGGGATCGTTCCGGGTCCGCTTCACCTCCCGGTCGGCGAGATCGAGCAGCTTCTCCAGCCGCCGCGCGTAGCGCTCCATGAGCAGGTCGTCCCGCAGCATGGACACGAGCGGGGGCGACATGGTCATCGAGATCCGGAACGGGATCCTCTCGTCGGTGAGCCGGTCGAAGACGCGGAGCAGCGGCAGGTACGTCTCGGTGATGGCCTCGTAGAGCCAGTCCTCCTCGAGGAACTCCGGGTGCTCGGGGTGGCGCACGAACGGCAGGTGCGCGTGGAGGTGCAGGGACAGGTAGCCCTGGACGTCGCGGGCCATCTAGCGCCCCGCCTTCCGGCGGCGCGGCTTGCCGCCGCCCCATGCCCTGGTGGGCGAGGTGGGGCCGGAAGGCTCGCTGCGCACGTCCCAGGCCGGGGCCGACGGCTTCGCCCCCTTGGAGAGGCGCGCCAGCATGGAGCGGATCTCCTCCGGGAAGGACCCGCCGTGGCGGATGTCCCGCAGCCAGCCGTCGAGCGGGATCTCCCAGGGGATGGTGGCAAAGCGATCGTCCACGACGGGCGAAGGGCCGAGGGAAGGCAGCGCCACCTCGTTCGACGGCTCCCCGACGCGCCGCTCCCGCCCGTCGGCCGAGACGGCCACGATCTCGCCGCGGTAGGTCCGGCCGGGATCGAGGTCGTGGACGTAGAAGCCGCGCGACTCGAGCGCGAAGTCGACGGCGCGCACGAGGTCCCAGCGCAGCCCCTCCCCGAGCGCGTGCACGCGGAGCTGCGCGCGCGGCCGTTCCAGCCACTCGAAGGCCGCCTTGCGGGTCTCCTCCGCGTGATCCCAGTAGAAGAAGAGCGTGCGTGGATCGCGGGGGAGGCCCACGAAGACGTCGTCCCCGTAGCTCCAGGGCAGGTCGCCGAGCCCCTCGTCGTCGGCGGGGACCGGCACGTCGGCCAGCGCCCGCAGCGCCATCGGGTCCTCGCGCTCCTCCCCTTCCGTCATGGGGTGCGGCGCGCGGCGCGCCGCCTCCTCCCCGCGGACGCGGGCGACGAAGTACCCGTCGGGATCGAGCCCCTC
>JBAVCR010000499.1:0-1704 GCA_049586815.1 Anaeromyxobacteraceae bacterium | reverse complement strand
GGCCGGTGGCGCCGTCCTGGTAGTCGTCGGCGGCGAGCGCGAGGGCGGCGGCCGGGTCCCCGGCGCGGGCCGCGTCGAGGCGCCGGAAGAGCGTCCGCAGCACCGCGCGCAGCCGGGCGAACTGGTCCCCCTCGGCGCACCAGAGCGCGATCTTGCAGGGGCGCATGTGGAACTGCTCGCGGCCGATGTAGGAGACGGTCGCGGCCTGGTCGCGCCAGACCGCCTTGCCCTCGGCGTCGAGCATGGCGACCACCGTGGCCCGGTCCCCCTCGACCACCGGCACCACGTCGGCGTAGCGGACCGGGACGAGCTCGAGCGTGCCGCCGGCCTTCCAGCCGTAGACGTCCTCGAGGTGGGCCCGGCCCTGCGCGGCGAGGGCCTGCCGGACCTGGGTCTCCGGGCTCTGGAGCGCGACGCCGGAGCCGTAGTCCTGGAGCTCGGCGCGCCAGTGCCAGGCCGCGCCGGCGACCGCCGCCGCCGCCAGGAACGGAACCAGGTAGGGGGCGCCGGTGCGGAAGCGGACCCGGCGCCGCCGCCGGAACTCACTTCCAGGGCGAGGCGCTGGGGTCGGGCTCGGGCTGGGCCCGGAGCTCAGCAAGGCGCTTCTCCGCGTTCGGGCGCTGGGGGCTGGCGGGGTACTTCACGATGAGCTGCTGCAGCGTCTTCTGCGCCTTGAAGCGCTCGGAGAGCTTCACGTAGAGGTCGGAGAGCTGCCAGAGGGCCTCGGGCTCTCGGGTGCTGCCCGGGTAGTCCTTGAGGAGCTTCTCCAGCCGGAAGGCGGCTCCCTGCCACTTCTCGCGCTTCTTGTAGAACTCGAAGGCGTACCAGTCGCGCTCGGCCATGGTGTCCCGCGCCTTGGCCAGCTTCTCCCGGGCGTCGGGGGCGTACTTCGACTCCGGGAACTTCTCGACGAAGACGGCGAGGCCGTCGGCGGCCTTGGAGACCTGGGCGAGGTCGCGCTCGTGGACGGGCGGGAAGAGGAAGAACTCGGTGGGCGCGTCGTTCCAGCGCGAGAGCGCGGCGTGGTAGGCCGCGTAGTCGACCTCGGGGCTGGAGGGGTGGATCTTGACGAAGGCCGTGTAGGCGTCGGCCGCCTCGATGAACTTGCCCTGGGCGAACTTGAGGTCGGCGAGGCGGAGCTCGGCGAGGGTGCCGAACTTCGAGTACGGGTACTTGGTGCGGACCCGCTCGAGCTGCTTCTGCGCCTCGGGGAAGTCGCGGTCGTCGAGCTCGGCGACCCCCTTCACGTAGTCCTCCTCCGCCTGGGTCTCGTACTTCACCGCCGGCGCCTTCTTGGCGCAGGCGGCGAGCATCAGGAGGGCCATGGCGAGGGGCCAGACGCGGTGCCGGACGTTCATCGGGGCGGGGAACATATCAGCGGTCCTCACCCCCGTCCACGTACACTCCCAGTGCGGATGAGACGGCCCGGCCGGAGAAGCCTCGGCCCAGCAGGAAGCGGGAAAGACGGGCTCGGGCGCGGTCGTCGAGGTCCGCGATGCGGACCCGGGTACGGCGCTCGGCGAGCTCCCGGCAGCGGGCCGCCTCGGCGTCGCCCAGGGCGTCCTCCACCGCCCGGCGGGCGGCCGCACGGGGGATGCCGGCGGCGACGAGCCTCTGCTCGGCGAGGCGGGGGCCGAGCCGGCCGGGGGCGACGAGGGACGTCGCGCGGTCGCGGGCGAAGGCGGCGTCGTCGAGGTACCCGAG
>JBAVCR010000498.1:0-3267 GCA_049586815.1 Anaeromyxobacteraceae bacterium | reverse complement strand
GCGCAGGCCGGCCGGGCCGTAGGTCGGGGCCGGCGCCTGGGCGAGTCCCAGCGCGAGGGTCAGGGCGACGACGTTCACGGGGGCTCCCGGGTCAGGCGGTACGGGCGGCGGCGAAGCCGCGCTCCAGGTCTTCCTGGAGGTCGTCGGCGTTCTCGATGCCCGCCGAGACGCGGATGAACCCGTCGGAGATGCCGAGGGCGGCGCGGGTCTCCGGGGGCACGCTGGCGTGGGTCATGATGGCGGGGTGCTCGATGAGGCTCTCCACCCCGCCGAGCGACTCGGCGAGGGCGAAGACGCGGAGCGACGAGAGGAAGGCGCGCGCGGCGGGCAGGCCGCCCTTCACCACGAAGGTGAGCATGCCCCCGAAGCCGCTCATCTGGCGGCGCGCCAGCGCGTGCTGCGGATGGGACGGGAGCCCGGGGTAGGTGACCGTCTCCACCTGCGGGTGCCCCTCCAGGAAGCGGGCCAGCTGGAATGCGTTCCGCTCGTGCCGCTCCATGCGGACGTGGAGCGTCTTCACGCCGCGCAGCACGAGGAACGAGTCCATGGGGGAGGGGACCGCGCCCACCGCGTTCTGGAGGAAGCGGAGCCGGTCGTGGAGCCCCGGGTCGGAGGTGAGGACGGCGCCGCCCACCACGTCGGAGTGGCCGTTCAGGTACTTGGTGGTCGAGTGGCAGACCACGTCGATCCCGAGGTCGAGGGGGCGCTGGAAGAAGGGGGTGGCGAAGGTGTTGTCGACCACGCTCACCGCGCCCCGGGCCCGCGCGATGGCGGCGACGGCGGCCAGGTCGGCGATCTTGAGCATGGGGTTCGTGGGGCTCTCGAGCCACACGAGCCGCGTCCGCGGCGTCATGGCCCGCTCCACGTTGGCCGGATCGCTCGCGTCGACCGCGGTGAAGTCGAGGCCGTGGCGGCGGAAGACCTTGTCGAAGATCCGGAAGGTGCCGCCGTAGACGTCGTCGGAGTACACGACGTGGTCGCCCGCCTCGAGGAGGTGGAGGATGGCGTCGGTGGCGGCGAGGCCGGAGGCGAAGGCGAGGCCGTGCCGCGCCCCCTCCAGCGCCGCCAGGCAGTCCTGGAGGGCGTGCCGGGTGAGGTTGTGGGTGCGCGAGTACTCGTACCCCTTGTGCTCGCCGGGCGACGACTGCGCGTAGGTCGAGGTCAGGTACACCGGCGTCATCACCGCGCCGGTGACCGGGTCGGGCCGCTGCCCGGCGTGGATGGCGAGGGTCTCGAAGCGGTCCCGCGGTCCGCCGCTCACTTGAGCTTCTCCCCGAGGAACTCGATGAGGTCGATCTTGGTGAGGATGCCGGTCACCTTCTCGCCCTCCTTCACCACCGCGACGTTGTCGTCGTTGAAGATGGCGCGCAGCCGGGAGATGGGCGTGTCGAGGGTCACCACGCCCTGCAGCGGCTGCACCAGCGGCTCCACCACCTCGGTGAGCCGGTGCTTCCCCTCGATGAGGAAGTTGAGCAGGTCGTACTCGTGGATCATGCCGATGGTGCGCCCCTCGTCGTCCACGACCGGCATCTGCGAGATGTCGTTCGAGCGCATGAGCTTCACCACCGCCTCGACCTTGTCGGTGCGCCGGGCGTGGATGACGCCGCCGCGGCGGGTGCCGAGCACGTCGGACACGGTGGCGCCGGAGACCGACTCGCCCCCGTCGACGGGGAAGCCGTTGTCCCGCATCCACTCGTCGGAGAAGAACTTGGAGATGTAGGCCCGGCCGGTGTCGGGCAGCGGGACCACGATCACCTTGTCCGGGCCCAGCTCGCGGGCCAGCTGCACCGCCACGTGGACCGCGGCGCCGGAGCTGCCGCCGGCGAAGATGCCCTCCTCGCGGGCGAGGCGGCGGGCCATGGAGAAGGCCTGGGCGTCGGTGACCTGGCGGACGTCGTCGAGGACGGAGAGGTCCATGGCCCCGCACATCATGTCCTCGCCGATGCCCTCCACCTTGTAGACGCGCGGCTCGGAGAGCTTCCCGGTCTTCCACATCGAGTGGTAGACGGAGCCCACCGGGTCGACGCCCACGTTGCGGATGCGGGCGTCCTTCTCCTTGAAGAAGCGGCCGCAGCCCGACATCGTGCCGCCGGTCCCGATGCCGGCCACGAAGGCGTCGAACCGGCCGCCGGTCTGCTCCCAGATCTCCGGCGCGGTGGAGAGGTAGTGGGCCTCGACGTTGTCGGGGTTGTGGTACTGGTTCACGTAGAAGCTGTTGGGCGTCTCGGCGGCGATGCGCTTCGCCACCGAGTAGTAGCTCTCCGGCGAGTCGGCCGGGACGTTCGTCGGGGTCACCACCACCTGGGCGCCGAAGGCCTTCAGCGTGTCCTGCTTCTCCTTCGACATCTTGTCCGGCATGGTGAAGATGCAGCGGTACCCCTTCACCGCCGCCGCCACCGCGAGCCCCACGCCGGTGTTGCCGCTCGTGTTCTCGACGATGGTGCCGCCTCGGCGCAGGAGGCCGGCCTTCTCGGCCTTCTCCAGGATGTGGATGGCCATGCGGTCCTTGATGGAGCCGCCCGGGTTCATGTACTCGAGCTTCACGAGGACGGTCGCCGCGCCGTGCGGGACCACCTTGCCGAGCTTCACGAGCGGGGTGCGGCCGATGGCGGAGAGGACGTCGACGTGGAAGGACATGCGGGATCTCCCGGAAATCCAGGGAATGCGGGGGTTCGAGCCTTATAGGACCCGGCTCGACGGGGTGTCAACGCGCCGCGGCGTGGCGGCGGGGAGGGGAGCGCGGTGACCGACGACGTGGCGCAGGTGGAGGCGCGGGTGCGGGGAGCCGTGTCCCGGACGACCGGCCGGGACGCGTCGACGGCGCCGGTGCGCCGGCTGGCCGGGCACGCCTCGATGCGGAGCTACTGGCGGGTGGGCTCGCCCCCCGGTTCGTTCGTGGTCATGGTGATGCCCCCGGACGCGCGCCCCGAGGAGGTCACGAGCGGGGGGCCGCCTCCCGAGGATCCCTTCGTCAACGTGCAGCGGTACCTGTCCCGGAGCGGGGTCCGGGTGCCGGTCATCCACGCCTTCCTCGAGCCGGAGCGGCTCATGGTCCTCGAGGACCTGGGCGACGAGATGCTCGAGACCCGGCTCCTCGCCGGCGACGCGGCCGAGCCCCTCTACGAGCGGGCCGTCGACCAGCTGGCCCGGCTGCGGGCCCGGGCCGAGCGGGCCCCCGACCCGGCCTGCCTGGCCTTCGCCCGCGGCTTCGACCGCGCGCTCTACCGCTGGGAGCGCGCCCACTTCCGGGCGTGGCTGCTCGAGGGC
>JBAVCR010000497.1:0-2970 GCA_049586815.1 Anaeromyxobacteraceae bacterium | reverse complement strand
GGACGATGTACTCGTCGGCCGGACCCTGCCGCCAGCTGAGCGACCGCAGCGCGCCCCCTGCGGCGTCGCGCTCGATCCGGACCTGATCGCCGGGCCGGATGCGCTTGAAGGAGAGCGCCCCCTCGAGCGCCGCGAGGACGCCCTGCAGCTCCGCGCCCTCGAGGCCGAGACCGGCGAGGACCTGCGTGGGATTCTGGTTGCGCCCCACCAGCCGGGCCGTGGCGCGGGTGGCCTCGGGCGGGCGGGGAGGGGGAGCCGGAGGCGCGGGTGCCTGGACGGGGGCCTCAACCACCACGGGCGCGGCGGGAGCCGTGTCCCGTGCGAGCAGGAAGGCTCCGCCGGCGAGGGCGAGGACGGCCGCGACCCCGGAACCCACGAGAAGGGTCAGGCGGGCGCGATGGCGGGGCGGAGGGACCATCGAACGGGCGCACCATACCAGCGCCCCCCCCGGGCATGGAAGCGTGGAGACGATGTAAGGAAGGGAGCGCGCCCCTTTGGCGGGAGGTTGCCGTCCGGGCCGCCCCGGGGGATTCTCCGCGCGTGCAAACGGTCCGCCGCGCCCGCCTGGAGATCGTCGCCGCCGCGCTCCTCTTCTCGACGGGCGGGGCGGCCATCAAGGCAACGACCCTCACCGGCATCGAGGTGGGCGGCGTCCGCTCGGCCATCGCGGCGGTGGCGCTCGTCCTCCTCATCCCCGCGGCCCGGCGGGGCTACGGCTGGCGGGCCGCCGCCGTGGGGCTCGCCTTCACCGGATCCCTCGTCCTCTTCGTCACCGCGAACAAGCTGACCACCTCGGCGGCGAGCATCTTCCTCCAGTCGACCGCCCCGCTTTACGTCCTCCTGCTCGGTCCCTGGCTCCTGCGCGAGAAGGCGAGCCGGAGCGACCTCGCCATGATGATCCCGGTGGCGCTGGGGCTCCTCCTCGTGTTCGCCGGCACGGGCACGGCCGTGCGGACGGCGCCCGATCCCCTTCGCGGGAACGTGCTCGCGCTGCTCTCCGGCGTGACCTGGGCGCTCGCCATCATGGGCCTGCGCTGGATGGCCCGGCACGAGGGCAGCTCTCCCATGGCCGCCGCGGTGCTCGGCAACGTCTTCGCCGCGCTCGTGTGCCTGCCGTTCCTGCGCCCCCTCGCCGCCATCCCGCCGGGCGACTGGGCATCCCTCGCCTACCTGGGCGTCTTCCAGGTCGCGGGCGCGTACGTCTTCCTCACCCGCGGGGTGGGCAAGCTCCCGGCCCTCGAGGCGTCGCTGCTCCTGCTCGTGGAGCCGGCGCTCAACCCGCTCTGGGCCTGGATCGCCCACGGCGAGCGCCCCTCGGCGCTGGCCCTCGCTGGCGGCGCCCTCATCCTCGGATCGACCGCGGCGAAGGCCTGGGTCGACGCCCGCGCGGTGCGTCCCGCCTAACCCCGGGGCGCAGGCTCCGGAGGCGCGGCCGCGGCGTCCTTCGCCGCCTTGCGGGCGCGGAAGTAGTTCACCTGCCACTCCTGCACCGCGGCGTTGTGGCAGCGCAGGTCGGGGCAGAAGACGTGACTCCCGTCGTTCCGGGAGACGAAGTAGAGGTCGCGGCACTCGGCCGGGGCGAGCGCAGCGGCGAGCGCCGCCTCCCCGGGGTTGGCGATGGGGCCGGGAGGGAGCCCGGCCACCGCGTAGGTGTTGTACGGGTGGGGAACGGCCAGGTCCTTCCGCGTGATGTTGTTCGACCAGCGGCCGCCGTTCCGCAGCATGGTGGCGTACATGACCGTGGGATCGGTCTGGAGCTTCATCCCCTTCGCGAGCCGGTTGTGGAAGACGCAGGCGATCCGGTTGCGCTCGTCGGGGCGCCCGGTCTCCTTCTCGATGATCGAGGCCAGGACGACCGCCTGGGCCTCGTCGAGCGCGACACCGGGCTTCCGCCCCTTCTCCGCCCTCGACCAGGCCTCGCGGTAGCGGGCCACCATGGCCGAGAGGATGTCGCGCGGCCTCGCGCTGTGGGGGAAGGCGTAGGTGTCGGGAAAGAGGAAGCCCTCGAGCGACGGGAACGGCAGCCCGAGCTCCGCGGCGAAGGCGGGGTCGCGCATCAGGGCGAGCAGCTCGGCCGCGTCGCCCAGCGAGGCCCTCTCGATGATGGGGGCGATCTCGTCGGCGCGCAGCCCCTCCGGCACGGTGAACTTCCAGGTCTTCACCTCGCCCTTGTAGATGCGCTCGAGGACGTCGTCGGGGAGGAGCGGGCCGCTGAAGGCGTACTCGCCGGCCTTCAGGGTGCGCTTGTCGCGCTTCCACATCCGCATGTACTGCCAGGCGGCCTGCTCGTCGGAGAGCACGCCGGCCTCGGCCAGCCGACGGATGACGCCGTGGGCGTTCGTGCCGGGGTCGATCTCCACGATCTTCTCGGCCCCGCTGCCGAACGGGGTGTCGCGGAAGGCGCGCAGCTCCCTCCAGCTGGTCCAGACGAAGGTGGCGCCGGCGACGACGGCGAGGAAGACGAGAAACCCGAGCAGCCGGACGATCCTCAAGCGGGCCTCCCGTCGAGCCACCCCTGCAGGATGACGGCCGCGGCCTCGGCGTCCACGAGGGCCTTCATCTCCCGGGCCGTGACGCCGCGTGAGCGCAGCCGGTCCTCGGCCTCGAAGGTCGAGAGCCGCTCGTCGAAGAGATCCACGGGGACTCCCAGTGCCTGCGAGAGGACCGGCGCGAAGGACCGGGCCAGGCGGGCCGACGGGCCCTCCGTGCCGTCCATGTTGAGGGGGAGGCCCATCACGGCCCGGGTGACCTCGTACTCGCGGGCCACCTCGGAGATGGCGCCGAGGTCAGCCCCCTCGCCGCGCCGCTCCACCGCCCGGAGCGGCCGGGCGGTGCGGAGCACGTCGTCGGCCAGCGCGAGCCCGATGCGGGCCCGGCCCAGGTCGATGCCGAGGTAGCGCACGGGGGAACTGTAGGGGTCGCCCGACGCCGGGTCAAACGTCCGCTTCGCGTCCGCACGGGCCTCCCCGC
>JBAVCR010000496.1:0-2319 GCA_049586815.1 Anaeromyxobacteraceae bacterium | reverse complement strand
GTGCTGAAGGCGGCGCGGGCCGGCGACATGACGGCGGCGATGCGGGCGGTGGCGAAGCCGGTGCGCCGCGCGCTCGAGGCCGCCGCGCGGGCCGAGGACGAGGGTTCGGGCGACGTCTACAACGCCGGCGCGGCGCTCTCCGAGGAGGCGCTCTCGGCCTGGCTCGAGGCGGTGGGGTCGAAGCGCACGGTGCGCCGCGTGGAGCTCGACCCGGCCGACGTGCCGGCCGACGTGGCGGCCCGCCACTGGTTCGGCGCGGGTCCCATGAGCCTCGTCGTCACCTTCCACACCGACGGCCGCCCGGCCGAGATGTTCCGCCACGTGGGGCGGGCGTGGTTCAAGGGGCTCGGCGAGGTGCCGATCTGGGAGGTCGCCCGGGACGGCGGGGGGCCCGCCGCCCTCTTCCAGGCCATGCGGGCGACCTGGCTCGACGGGCTGCTGGGCCCTAGCCCTTCTGGGCCCGCTTGACGTTCTCCTCGCAGATCTTCTCGTAGAAGGCGGCGTCCACCTTCACGCCGGCCTTGCGCAGCTCGGCGGCGCGGGCCAGCTCCTCGTCGACGAGCCGCTGGAAGACCTCGTACGGCTGCGCGCCCACCACCGGGCGGCAGTTCACGTAGAGCGTGGGGGTGCCCTGCGGCGCGACGCGCGCGCCCTGGCGGGCGTCCTCGTCCACCCGGGCGCGCGTGGCCGGGGCGGTCGAGGCGGCCTGGAAGCGCGCCATGTCGAGCCCGAGCTCCTTCGCCCAGGCCTCGTACTGGGCCGGCGAGAGCTTGCCCTGGTTCTGGAACATCACGTCGTGCATCTCCCAGAACTTGCCCTGCTCGCGGGCCGCCTCGGAGGCCAGCGCGGCCGGGAGCGCCTGGGGGTGCATGCCGAGCGGCAGGTGCTTCCAGACGATGCGGACGTCGTCCGGGTAGGCCTTCTGGAGCTGCGCGAGCGAGGGCTCGACCCGGCTGCAGAAGGGGCACTGGAAGTCGGAGAAGACCACCACGGTCACCGGTGCGCCCTTCGCGCCGCGCGCCGGGTCGTCGGCGCGGAACTCCACCTTCTGGGGGCCCATGGCGGGCGGCGCGGCGGGGGGCGGTGGGGCGGCGGCGGCCTGGCCCGGGACCGGCGCGATCATCACCGGAGCGGTGGCCGCCTTCTCCATGATGCGCGCGTAGACGTCCTTCGGCGCCACGCCGGACTTCACGAGCGCCTCGGCCTTGGCGAGCTCCTCGTCGATGACGCCCTTCATCATCTCGTAGGGGACCGCGCCGGGAATCTTGCGGCCGTTCACGAAGAAGGTCGGGGTGCCGCCGGCGCCCACGCCCACGACGAGCGCCTGGTCGCGCTTGATGCGGGCCTCGTGGCGCTGCTCGTCGAGCGCCTTGCGGAAGGCGGCCATGTCGAGCCCCGCCGCCCGGGCGGCCTCCTCGAGGGCCGGACGGTCGAGCGCCGGCGCCGAGTCGAAGAGGCGGTCGTGCATCTCCCAGAACTTGGCGGCGCCCCCCTGGGCCCGGGCCTCCTCGGAGGCGATGGCGGCCGGCATGGCCTTGGGGTGGAAGGAGAGCGGGTTGTGCTTGAAGACGAAGCGCACCTTGCCGCGGTAGTTCTCCTCCACCTGCTTCATGGTGGGCCCCACCCGCTTGCAGAAGGGGCACTCGAAGTCGGAGGACTCGACGATGGTGACGAGCGCGTCGGCGGGACCCTTCACCGGGGAGTCGTCGACCGGGACGCGGTAGACGGCCTTGGGGTCCTCCTGCGGCCGCTGGGGCGCGCGCTGCTGCGGGGGCAGCTCGCCGGGACGGCTCGGGGGCGGCGCGATGCGGGGCCCACCGCCCATCATGCGGTCGCCGACCACGCCCAGGACCACGCCCACCACGAGTGCCAGGATCCAGCTGGTGTGCTTCATCTCTCTCGCTCCTGCCGTTTCGGGGCCGCGGGTCGCGGCCCGGGTCTAGAACCGGAGGACGGCCCCGGCCCGCGCGAGGATCGGCACCCCGACGCCGCTCGCGAGCGGGATGCCGGTGTCGACCTCGGCCTGGAAGCCCAGGACGTCGGTGATCTTGATGGCGAAGCCGCCGCCGAGGAGGAGCCAGCGCCACGACAGGTAACCGACCTGCGTCGAGGCGTCGACCGCGGTCCGCAGGAAGAAGGGGGTCTCCGGCACGTACCAGGAGAGACCGGGGCGGATCGCGAAGGAGGTGCCGGGCGACATCCCCAGCACGAACCCCATCTGCGGGGTGACGCCGGCCACCACGTCGTAGCCCACGGTGAGCTCGAGCTCGAAGACGCTGGGCGGGTCGTAGGCCGAGCCGGCGCCGACCTGGCCGCCGC
>JBAVCR010000495.1:0-2128 GCA_049586815.1 Anaeromyxobacteraceae bacterium | reverse complement strand
CAGCCAGGCCGACCCCACGAAGACCGCCCAGGCCGTCGTCACCGTCGGCGCCGAGAAGGTCCTCTCCGTCGCGCTGAATCCGGGCAGCGGAACCGTCCAGGCGAACGGCCAGCTCTCCTTCTCCGCCCTCGTCACCACCACCTGCGGGACGTTCGCGGCGCAGTAGGGGGTCGGGACGGGAAGCTGCTACGATCTGCGCTGCCGTCGAATCGCAGCCCGATGGGACCCCTTTTGAGCTTCGACGTCGATTCGTGCCCTTGAGCCAGCCGTCCCGGACGGAGATCCTCGTTCACGTGTGGCACGCCGCGCCCGACCGCGCCGGTCTGCCGGAGGCCCGGGCCGCGTGCCTGGAACTACTGGACGCGGGCGAGCGGGAGCGTCTCGATCGCTTCCGCTTCGAGGCAGACGCTCTGGCCTACCTGGCGGCCCATGCCCTCCTTCGCTCCGCGCTGTCGCAGGTCGCCCCCGTGCATCCCGGAAACTGGCGCTTCCGGCGGAGGCCCGGGGGGCGTCCCGAGGTCGAAGCACCGGCCCGACATCGCCACCTGTCGTTCAGCCTCTCCCACACGCGCGGAAGGGTTGCGGTCGCGGTGGCGAACGGAGGGGACGTCGGCATCGACGTCGAGCTCGCGGAGGGCGAGGGACGCCTGCGAACCTCGCTGAAGCGGTTGTTCGCGCCCTCGGAGGTCGAGGCAATCGAGTCCGGCCCGCCGAGCCAGAGGGAGCGCCGAACCCTCGAGTTCTGGACGCTGAAGGAGGCATTCCTCAAGGCCTCCGGAACCGGCCTGACCGCGGAACTGGACGAGGTGGCGTTCCAGTTCGGTGGTGATCGCGTCGCGAAGTTGACCATGCCGTACCGGGGCGAGGACCCCGATCATTGGTTCTTCGGGTGCTTCTCAGCATCCGACGTCCACCCCGTGGCCCTGGCCATCCGGCGGCCGCCGGGCGCCGAGGTGCAGGTGCAGGTCCGCGAGGCGTCGGCGCTTCCCCTCGGGCGTCCTGCGCCCGTGTGACACCCCTGGCTAAGCCCCGACCTTCGGGGGATGCTAGCCTCTGGTAAGTCGCCGCGTGACGCGTCGCCCCGGGTCAAGCCTCGGGTGGGCGCTTTCTAAGGGGGGGCAGTGTTTCTCGATTCGCGACCATCCGAGCCATCGCGGCCGGCGGTCTACGACGTGCCTTCGAGGCGCTGGTGGAGCCACCTGGAATTGCGCCACGCTGTCGCCCGGCTGGCCGACCAGATCCGACCCGCCCGCGGACGGATGGCCGTGCTGCTCGTCCGGAACGTCGTGGGTTCGGTCATCGCCTACCTCGCATGCGTGGAGGCCTCGGTTCCGGTGCTCCTTCTCGATGCCCGGACCCGTCCCGACGACCTCCGGAGGATCCTCGACCTCTACGAGCCGGAACTCGTCCTCGCCGTGGACGAGACCAATCCGGGCCCCGGTCACGAGCCCGCGCCGCTGGAGTTCGGGCTCACGGCGTGGTGGAGGGCTTCCCCGGGCAGTCATCCGCGAATCCACCCCGACCTGGCCGTGCTGCTCTCCACCTCCGGCAGCACGGGAAGCGCGAAGCTCGTCCGGTTGACCCGGAGGAACCTCGAAGCCAACGCGGAGTCCATCCGGCTTGCGCTCTCCATCGACGGCGCCGAGCGTGGGATGGCGAGCCTCCCTCTCCACTATTCGTACGGCCTCTCGGTCGTCAACAGCCATCTGGCGGCCGGCGCAAGCGTGGTCCTGACCGAGGAATCCGTGGCCTCGCCACGATTCTGGCGGCTCCTCGGGGACGAGCGATGCACCTCCATGCCGGGAGTCCCGTACACGTACGACCTGCTCGCCCGAATCGGCTTCGAGCAGATCGACACCCCCTCCCTGCGCACCCTGACCCAGGCCGGGGGGAAGCTCGCCCCGGAACTGGTTCTGCGCTTTCATTCCGCGATGTCCGCCCGGGGTGGTCGACTGCACGTCATGTACGGCCAGACCGAGGCCACGGCGCGCATCGCATGCCTGCCACGCGGCGTGCTCCCGGCCAGGCACGCCTCGGTGGGCGTCGCCATCCCGGGCGGCCACCTCTCCATCCAGCATGCCGCCGACGGCGCCGCCCGCGGCGAGATCGTCTACCGGGGTCCGAACGT
>JBAVCR010000494.1:0-3743 GCA_049586815.1 Anaeromyxobacteraceae bacterium | reverse complement strand
CCACCGGCCCCACCGGCGCCACCGGACCCACGGGCGCCACCGGCCCGCTCGCCGTCACGGCCGAGACCTGCTTCCTGTGCCACAACCAGGACACCGCCAACCCCACGGCCGGCACGCCGGCCGGTCTCGTGAACCAGACCGCCTTCCACGACATGGCGTCCTCGAACGCGCTCTACAAGGGCTCGATCACGATCTCGTCCGTCCGCTGGGACGACGCCACGGTCACCACGCCCGGCGACGCGGTCGTTCCGTTCGTCACCTGGACGATTCGCAACAAGGCCGGGGACCCCGTGCAGCCCGTCGCTCCGACGGCTGGCCTGGCCGCGAACAGCTTCGCGCTCACCGCGGCCAAGTACGTCCTCAGCCCGAACGGGGATGCCACGAACCCGAACTACCAGTTCTTCGCGCTCTACACCGATCCGGCGCGCAGCAACTTCCCGAGCTCGGCGAACTGCTCCGCCGTCCCGACCTGCTCCGTGGGCGTCTGCTCCTGCACCTTCACGACGAAGAAGATCCTGAAGGCCCAGTTCGACCCGGCCACCTCGCCCGTTCCCATGGTCGAGCTCGGCATCCAGATCGGCAGCGGCTTCACCTTCGTGAGCCCCGAGTCGGGTTCCACGATCACCTTCGTCGCCAACGGCACCCAGACGTTCCAGCAGGGGGACCAGGCGGTTGCGTCCGGGCGTGAGGTGGTCACCACGGCCGCCTGCAACCAGTGCCACGGCAAGCTCCAGATCCACGGACGCCGCGTCGAGGCCCAGTACTGCACGACCTGCCACACCTCCCAGATCCCGTCGGGCGGCATCGCCAACGTGGGCAACTTCTCCTACATGGTCCACGGCCTGCACGCCGCCCGTGAGATGGGCCTCAACTACTCGTTCGCGGGCATCGTCGGCGCGGAGATCACCTACCCGCAGGACGTCCGCAACTGCACGACCTGCCACCAGGGCACCAATGCCGGCTTCTACCGGACGATGCCGGGCGTCGCCGCCTGCATGGGCTGCCACGAGAGCACGACGTTCGCCCCGGGCGGCGTCGCCGGAACCGCTCACCAGACCTTCGGCGTCCTGGCGACCGACTCCTGCACGACCTGCCACACGGCCGACAGCATCGACACCCAGCACGCCATTCCCGGCGCCGCCCAGGTCGCCCTGTTCGGTGACCCGGCCTACACGATCGTCAGCGTGAAGAGCACGGCGGTCGGCCAGAAGCCGGTCGTCACCTTCCGGGTGAACAGCGCGCTCAACTCGAACATCAAGACGAGCAAGTACTGGACGCAGACCGCGACCGGCGCGAGCCGCCTGTCGGTCAACATCGGCTGGAAGACCGGCAACTACACGAACGCCGGCGCTGCCGTCGCCCCGATCACCGGGACGCAGAACACGAACGGCAACGTCATCCAGATCAACGCGCTGACCACGTCGGTGGCCACGGCCAACCCGGGCGAGTTCACGGTCACCTCGACCGTGGCGATCCCGACCGAGGCCACCGGTGGCCCGATTGCCGTCTACATCGACGGTCACCCGGCCATCCCAGCCGACGCCGCTGCGAACCCGAGCCTGCGCCTCCCGGTTCCGAACGCCATCAGCTACTGGAACCTGAACGCGAGCCCGACCGTCCAGAGCCCCACCAACACGGCGGCCGCGGTGGTCAACCTGGCGTCCTGCAACGACTGCCACAAGAACCTGAGCCTGCACGGCAACAACCGGCAGGGCAACCTCGACGTGTGCACGACCTGCCACAACACGGAGTCCACCGACAAGGCGCGGCGTCCGGCCGGCGGCGGCATCGACGGCAAGACCCAGGTGCCCATTGACTTCCGCACCATGATCCACGAGATCCACACGGCCAACATCGTGGTCTACGGGTTCGGCGGCTCGGTCAACAACTTCGACGAGGTGACCTACCCGATGCCGCTGGCCAACTGCCAGGCCTGCCACACGGCCTCGACGACCGCGTACTTCGCTCCGCGGGCGGCGCAGAATGGCACCACCACGACCCTCGGCAACACGAACGCGGAGAACCTCCGCACCACGTCGTGGTTCGCCACCTGCGGCTCCTGCCACGTGCAGGGCGCGGCCATCGCCCACATGCGGGGCTTCGGCGGCGGCCAGAACATGACCCAGGCCGAGATCAACGCGCTGAACGGCGACCAGCCGGTCCCGGCGCTCAAGGCCCAGTAGCCAGCTAGAACGCGCGGTCCCGGGGATCCGTCCCCGGGACCCGCCGAGGGAAAGGAGCCCGTCGCCCGCGAGGGTGGCGGGCTCTTCTCTTTCGCGAGGGCGCCAGGAAGGTGGAGGGCGCTATAGACTGCCGCCGTGAAGCTCCGCCGCGTCTACCCGCTCATCATCGGCTTCGTCGTCGTCCCGGCGGCGATGATGCTGACGGTGGGCATCCTCATGCTGGTCTTCGGCCGGCAGCCCCAGGACTACGTCTTCGGCGTCCTCATCCTGGCGCTCGTCGCCACCACCATCATCGGGACGGTGGCCACGCTCGTCACCCTCTACCGGGAGGCCTACCTCTCCCGGCTCCAGACCGACTTCGTGAACAAGGTCTCCCACGACCTGCGCACGCCGCTCACCAGCATCCGCATGTTCGTGGACACCCTGCAGATGGGGCGCATCGCCGACCCTGCCCAGCAGCGGGAGGCCTTCGAGATCCTCTCCGCCGAGACCGAGCGGCTCTCCATCCTCATCGCCCGTCTGCTCGACTGGGCCCGCATGGAGTCGGGCAAGAGGAGCTACGACTTCCGCCGGCAGCCCATCGGCCCGGTCATCGACGCCGCCCTGCGGGCCGTCGAGCCGCAGCGGATGCAGACCGGCGCCGAGATGCGGCGCGAGGTGGCGCCGGGGCTCCCCGACGTCTACGTGGACGGCGACGCCATGACCGACGCACTCGTCGACCTGCTCCAGAACGCCTTCAAGTACACCGGCCCGGAGAAGCGCATCACCGTGGCGGCGCGGGCCGCCGGCAACGCCGTCGAGGTGGTGGTGGAGGACAACGGCCCGGGCATCGCCGGATCCGACCACAAGCGCATCTTCGACAAGTTCTACCGGGGCAAGGACCCGCTCGACCGGAGCATCGAGGGGAGCGGGCTCGGCCTCTCCATGGTGAAGCACGTGGTGAAGGCCCACGGCGGCAAGGTGTCGGTGCGGAGCGAGCTCGGCAAGGGTGCGGCGTTCAGCGTGCTCCTCCCCCGGGCCGAGGAGGCGGGAAGATGAGCGGCGAGCGGATCCTCATCGTGGAGGACGACCCGTCCATCCTGCGCGGGCTCGACCTCAACCTGGCCATGGAGGGCTACAAGGTCCGCACCGCCATGGACGGCGAGGAGGGGCTGCGCATCGCCCGGACCGAGCGCCCCGACCTGCTCATCGTCGACGTGATGCTGCCCCGCCTGGGCGGCCTCGAGCTCGTCCGGGAGCTTCGCAAGGAGGACCCGGCGATGCCCATCCTCATCCTCTCCGCCAAGGGGCAGGAGCAGGACAAGGTGGCCGGGCTCGCCCTCGGCGCCGACGACTACGTGGTGAAGCCCTTCAGCCTGAAGGAGCTGCTCGCCCGCATCGGCGCGGCGCTGCGCCGCAACCGCAGGGCCGGCGAGGCCGGACCCGCGCGCCAGGTGAAGCGCTTCGGCCGGGCCGAGCTCGACCTGGGCGAGCGGCGGCTGCTCGTGGACGGCCAGCCGGTCACGCTCACCGCCCGCGAGTTCGACCTGCTCGCCTTCTTCGTCGCCCACCCCGGTCGCG
>JBAVCR010000493.1:0-27089 GCA_049586815.1 Anaeromyxobacteraceae bacterium | reverse complement strand
GCGCCAGCGCGCCCTTCCCGTGGCAGAGCCTCCGCACCATCGCCGCCTACCGGCGCTCCCCGACCACGGCGGCGCCGTACGGGGCCGCTCCGGTATCGAGGAGCGGCAGCACCTTCCGGCTCGTCAGCTCCATGAAGAAGAGCCCCTTCTGCCCGGGCACGGCTCCCATCATCACGTCGAAGGCGTTGTCGATGGCGAGGAAGGGGGCTGGCCCCGGGAGGTCGGCGCGCCCCACCGGCATGGGGGCGAGAGGCGCGAAGAGCTGGAGCTGGCCCGCGTCTCCCATGGAGACGTAGACCCAGTCGGTTCGCGGGTCGACGTGGACGGAGACGGCGTTGAACCCCACGAAGATCTGGTTCACCCGCGCGAAGCCGGGCGCCGCGAGCACGTTCATGTAGGCCGACGTCGGGGTGACCACGTAGAGCCGGTCGCCGGCCCGGTTGAAGGCAACCCGGGCCGGGGCGCCATCGGTGGTGATGGACCCTGCCGCGGCCCTCGCGCCCACGTCGAGGATGGTGATGCTGCTCGACCCCTGGTTCATCGCATAGGCGCGTCGTCCGGAGCGGTCCATGACGAGCGCGGTGGGCTGGATCCCGGCCCGGGCGCGCCCCACCTCGACGAGCGCCTGCGCGTCCACGAAGGCAACGCCGTTGCTCCCCGGGCAGGTGACGACGAGGGTGCGCCCGTCGTGGGAAAGGCCGAGCTCCTGGGGCCGGTCTCCGGGCTGGAGCCGGGCCCTCCCCTGCTCCTCCCCGGTGACGAGGTCGTAGGCGGCCACCTCGTCGCCCCCGGAGAGCGCCACGTAGAGCCGCCCCTGCTGCCGATCGACGACGAGCCCCTTCGGGTCCCGCCCGGCGGCGAGCACGGCAACGGCCTTGCGGGACTGCTTGTCGAAGACGGTCACCGTGTCGGTCTCGGTGGCGGTGGCGAAGCCGAGGAGCTCCACGAGCGGGAGCGGCGGCACGGCGCCGGCGAGCGCCGGACGAAAGCCGTAGCCCTTGTCGAGGGAGCGGGCGAAGTCGAGGGTGAGGGTGACGAGGCGCGCGCGCGCGCGGGCGAGCGGGAAGGTGACCGGAACGCGGACCGGCTCCAGGGGAGAGAGCAGGCTCGACGGGAGAGCCCCTTCCTCCGCGGCGAGGGTCGCCTTGCCGATCCGGAGCGAGAGCGCGGTGTACTCGCCGGGGGGTACCCTCCCCGTGGCCAGCAGGCGCTGGCGCCTCTCGCCGGCGCCGGAGACGCTTCCGAGCGAGACCGCGAGGGGGAACTCCTGCCCGTCGCTCCGCACCGCGGCGAGCCCGTCCACCGTGAAGGTGAGCCGCTCCGCCTGCGGGGAAAGCTCCTGCAGATAGACCCAGACCTCCCCCTCAGCGTCGAGCGGGGCCTGCTTCACGCTCCTCGCCGCCATCTGGCAGCCGGCAAGGAGCGCCACGGCGGAAACGGCGACGGCCAGTCTCGTCTTCATCTCGACCGCTCCGGGCTGGTGTTCGGGTGGGACTTTGCAACCCATGTGCCCCTACGCCCCGGGAGCCGGGCCCGTCAAGCGCCCTTCGATACGGCAGTTTTCCGATCGTCGCGGCGGGGACGTCACGCAAGCCTTGCGCTCCTGAAAAGGAGAAGGGGGGCCGCTCTCGCGACCCCCCTTCGATTCAGCTCAGCAGGACCGTGCGACTAGTCCTTCGCGTGGCACTTGTTGCACTGGCTGCGGGCGTACGGGCCGAACACGGTGGCCGGGCGGTTGTAGTACGCGTTCTGCTGCTGCAGCTGGCTGTAGCCGTAGTTGATCTTGTTCTCCGTCGTGGACGAGTCGTAGATGGCGGCGTTCGCGGAGTCGGCGACCGTCATGAACTCGTTCAGGTAGAAGAAGCGGAGGCCGCTCTCGAAGCCCGAGGCGTGGGCGCGGTGGCAGGAGACGCAGGCCACGTTGTTCGACGCGGCGGCGGCCGGCATGAACTGGTTGTTGAGGGCGGTGCTGGTGCGGCCAGCGGCCTTCAGGACGGTGTAGTCATTCGACCCGATCTCGAACGGAGCGAGGGTCGAGAAGGCGGCGGCGGCGGTGACGTTCGTCATGACGCCCGACTTCACGTAGGCGTTGTAGTTGGCGACGACGTCGGCGGTGAGCTTCGCGCCGTTGCCAGCCGGGTGACGGAGGCCGGCCATGCCGGACGTGTAGGTGCCCTGGAGCATGTTGGTGTGGCAGTTGGCGCACCACTCGGACATGCCCTGGCCGTAGGCGATGCCGGTCTGGGCGACGTTCTCGACGCGGTTGTAGGTCGAGGCGACGACGGCGGCGGGAACCTGGTTCGGGAAGGCGAAGGAGCCCGTGAGCGACTTCGGCTGGTAGCCCGCGCCGCCGAGGATGCGGTAGGCGCCGACGGCCGACACGTTCGCGATGGGGTCCTTCGAGTTGTTGTAGGAGCCGGAGTTCCAGATGGGGAGGCCGGTGTTGGCGTAGGTGCCGTCAGCGAAGCGGCGGGCCTTGCCGTGCGGGTCGTGGCAGCTGATGCAGGAGAAGGTGCCGGCCGGGTAGGTGCCGCCCGGGGCGACCGTCAGCTCGGGGTCGGCGACGTAGCCGAAGTCGGCGGCGACGATGTTGTGGCCGTGGCGCTGGCCGGGGTTGCCGTCGATCGCGGTGGCGCCGCGGATGATGACGTCCATCGTCTTCTTCAGCCAGGCGAAGTCGCCGCCCGGGGTCATCTCGACCGGAACCGTCGAGTCGTGCGGCGTGATGTTGGCGGTGGAGATGTGGTAGCTCGACGGCGCCGTGTCGGCGGCCTGGTGGCAGTTGAGGCAGGAACCGGACTGGTCGTTCGCCTTGAGCAGGTACGGGCCCGTGCCCTGGGCGAAGGTGCGGCCCGTCACGTTGGGCGCGCCCTCGAAGGAGTTGTGCATCGAGTGGCAGCCCTCGCACTCGGCGACGCCGCCGGAGTGGAACGCGTAAGCGTTGCCGAAGGTCGCCGCGAAGACTGCCGCGACTGCGAACTTGAGGAACTTCATCTGGTATCCCCTCTCAGGTTGAACTGCTGTGCTGCGTCAGACTGCCGAGTCCCCGGGAGCACGACTCCCGTGCGGGGCCATTGTGCAGTCGCTGTGCCAGACGGGAGCACACATCCACCTTCCTCTAACCCCCTGGATCCAGGACCCATGGGTTCGGGGACCCGTCCCGGGGGCATGGTGCAAGTCCCCCACCCGTTGGGTGAAAACCCCCAGGGGGCGTGCGCGGCAACACCCATGTCCGGGTTACCCCGAAGTGGCAGACCCTGCAGGTCGATGTTGGGAAACGGACCGCCGAGGACCGGCGGTCAGGGGGCGTCGAGAACCTTCACCTCGAAGACGGAAACGCCCTGCTTCGCGTACTGGGAGACCCAGACCTTGCCTCCCCCCGCCGCGACGTCGACCGGAGAGACGAGTGCCCCGGGCTTCCCGGTCCGGTAGCCGAACTCCTTCACGTAGCGAAGCTGGGGGTCGAAGACGATGACCGCCGACTTGAGGATGTCGGCGACGTAGAAGTACCCCCGCTCGTCGGTGGCGATGCCGGTGATGACGTTGAACTTGCCCGGGGCGCTGCCACGCTGGCCGAACGCCACGAGCTCGCCGTTCGGCTTCAGGATGAAGGCCTTGAAGAGCGGCTGAACGGTGAAGAGGAAGTCGCCGTTCGGGGCGACGCGGAACCCCTTCACGCCGTTGTCGGCCCGCTTGTCGGCCACCTCGCAGAGCTTCGCGAGGTCGTGAAAGGCCACGAAGTTCCCGTCCATGTCGATGACGAGGAGCCGCATCCCCGCGAGGTCGACGAGGTAGATGCGCCCGTTCGCCCAGCCCATCCCGCTCACGCGGACCGGCTGCGGAACCTCGACGGGGAGCCCCTTCGGCTCGATGCGCCGCTTCAGCTCCCCACGGAAGTTGGCGAGCACGATCGAGGACCCCTCGCCCTCGCCCACCCCGAGGAGGACGAAGTCGCCCTCGTCGGTGGCGGCCGCGGCGACGATGCTGCCAAGCGCCGGGTCGTCTCCGAAGGTGAATATCTCCATGCCGGTGGGGTTGAAGATGTGGACCCGGTTGCCGCCGTAGACGATGGTCTCGTTCCCGTGGGGATCGTGGGAGACGCTCAACCCGTGGAAGGGGACGACACCGGTGGTGGAGGAGAGCTTGTAGAGGAACTTGACGTCCACGGGCTGCGCGCGCGCCGCCCCCGGCAGGGCCAGTGCGGCGACGAGCGCGAGGGCGGGAACGAGGCGGGCCATGAGGGCGAACGAGGAAGCAATGAGGATGCCCGGAACAACGCCGAGGCTGGTGGCTCGCATTCCCCGGCCAGGGTGGGGTTCCCCCGTGAGGTTGCCTCCATTCCGTCCCCACACGGACGGAGGACTTGCGCCTACATCGCCCTTCTGGCGGCATGAACGCAAGGATTGCATGGGACTTGCCTTTCTTACCCTGGAACGGCTCGATTTCCTTGGCCGGATCGCTGGATAACCCTTTCGGGGGTGGGGCATGAGCGTTGCAGCGGTAGGCTCGCCTATCGGAGCGCCTACGACCCTGAGACTTCACGGAATCCGCGTCCTCGCCGCGGCGCTCCTCCTCGCGAGCGCCTGGCCCGCCCTTGCGCTCCACTCCGGGGGCGTGGGGCAGTGCGAGGGCTGCCACTCCATGCACAACTCGTTCGAGGGCTCCGCCAACGTGGCCGGACGCGGAACGGGTGCGGGCTCGGGCGCCTACCTTCTCAGGGGGGCCGATGCGAGCTCCGTCTGCCTGAACTGCCACGAGGCGGCAGGCATGCCGGTACCCCGGGTCCACTTCGTCTCCACGTCGGGAAGCGATCTGGGCGCGGGCAAGGCCCCGGTTCAGCTCTCCCCCGGCGGCGACTTCGGCTGGCTGAAGAAGTCCTACTCCTGGACACCCGCGTCCGGGTCGGCCCTCCTCACCAGCCCCGGCGACCGGCACGGCCACAACGTGGTCGCAAACCAGTACGGATACCTCGCCGACGCCTCGAAGGCGGCGGCTCCGGGCGGGACCTACCCGAGCGCCAACCTCTCCTGCACGAGTTGCCACGACCCGCACGGGAAGTTCCGCCGGTTCGCGGGCGGGAGCGTCGACTCCACCGGGCTCCCGATCATCGGCTCGGGGTCGGCGGCCGACAGCGCCGACCCGGTGGCCGACCTCTGGGCCGTCGGCGTCTACCGCCTCCTCGGTGGGGTCGGATACCGCCCGCCCTGGTTGCCGGGGGCCTTCGCCTTCACCAATCCCCCGCCAGACGCCGTGGCTCCCGCCACCTACAACCGCTCCGAGGCAATCACCCAGACGCGGGTGGCGTACGGGCGTGGCATGAGCGAGTGGTGCGCCAACTGCCACCCGGGCATGCTCCAGGCAGGCATCACCGCCGGGATGAACGGGCTCCGGCATCCCGCCGGCAACGACGCCCGGCTGCCCAACTCCTTCCAGACGAACTACACGGCCTACGTCCGGACGGGCGTCATCACGAACCAGGACGCTACGAAGGCCTACCTCTCGCTCGTGCCCTTCGAGGAGGGCACGAACAACTACGCGACGCTGAAGAGTCACGCCCGCACCGACGACACCTTCCTGAACGGGCCCGACGGACAATCAACGGTGAGTTGCATCACCTGCCACCGCGCGCACGCTTCCGGCTTCGACTCGATCCTCCGCTACCGTGTCGGCAATTCGTTCATCACCGTCTCCGACTCAGGCGGGAACCCGATCTGGCCCGATCCGATCGTGGCGCCGGCCGAGGCCCAGGGGCGGAGCGCTGCGGAGACCCAGCAGTCGTACTATGGTCGGCCCGCGAACAGGTTCTCGGCGTTCCAGGCCTCGCTCTGCAACAAGTGCCACGTGAAGGACTAGCCGAGCCCGAGGGGGTTCCCGTGCGACGACACATCGTTCCCTTCCTTGCCGTTGCCGCCGTCGCCCTCTTCGTGGGCACGAGCGTCGCCCGCGCCAAGCCGTTCGAGAGCTTCACGCTCGAGATCGGGGACCGTATCATCGCGGAGACGCCCGGGTGCTTCGCCAATTGCACCGCGTCCGGGCCCCGGCGCACCTGCACCGTGAAGGACTTCGATTGCAAGGCGGTCTGCACCACCCTGCAGGAGTGCAAGCCCGACGGCATCCGGCCGATGAAGGTCTGCGCGGTCATCCGCGAGAGCAAGTGATGCGCGCCCGCCTCGCCCCGTCCCTCCTCGTCGCGGCGTTCGCCGCGGCGCTCCTTGCCGGCTGTGGAACGTCCAAGTCCGACGGGGGTGGTGGAGGTGGTGGTGGCGGCTCAGGGTTCCCGCAGCCTGGCGTTCCCGGCACGCCCATCGGCGATCCCACGAGCGAGCCAGTCCCCCCGGCAGGCGGCGCGGTCGGCTCCCCGGACGGCTTCCTCCTCGTCGAGGTCCCGCCCGGCGCCGTGCCCCAGGGTGCACAGTTCACCGTCCAGGAGGTGACGAACCTCGCCCCGGGCGGCACCGGTCCGGCCTGGCGGCTCGGCCCCGAGGGGACGACCTTCCCGGTCCCCATCACCCTCACCTTCTTCGCGGGCGCCACGGGCCGCTCCATCGACGAGGTCACCGTCGCCTGGCAGGACGACCAGGGCTACTGGCACCGCGTCGTGCCGTCGGAGGTGGGGCGCGATCCGGTGCAGAATACCCTCACCGTCCGGACGAACCACCTCTCCTCCTGGACGCTGACCACCACGCCCACGGCGAAGGACTTCAAGGGCCCGTTCCAGGTGGGCACGAGCGTGAACGGCCCATTCGTCGCGGCCGGCGACGCCACCTTCACCTGGGCCGGCGAGGATTCGGCGGCGAGCTACTACCTGCTCTCCGGCACGCTCGTCCTCCCGTCGGCGCTCGGCGCCGTGACCTGCACCCCCATCGTCCCCGACACCGCCGCTTTTCCGCTCCGCACCAACGTGGCGGAGCTATCGAAGACCCTCGTGCCCGTCACCTTCGACTGGGGCGCGAGCGGCGCGTGGCACGTCTCCTGCTCCGACGGGTCCACGCGGCTCGTCACCGTCGCCTTCGACACGGTGGGCGTGGGCTTCACCGGTTGTTCCCGCGTCGTCACCCGGGGCGAGGTGGCCGGCATCGACGCCGCCCTCGGCGGCGTCTCCTGGGACTGCACGGCGCGGAACCAGGGGCAGACCTCCGGCTCCTGGGACTTCGCCTCCGCCGCCTGCGGCACGGCCTGCGTGCCCACGAACCCCTGCAAGGTCGGCACGGTCACCTGCGGCAGCGGCATCGCCGCCTGCACCGAGACCGCCAACGTGGCCGACGGCTCCACCTGCGGAACCGACCAAGTCTGCAGCGCCGGCACCTGCGTGGGGTGCACGGCGGGTGTCACCTGCACGCCTTCGAATCCGTGCGTCGCGGGTGCGACGAGCTGCGCCACCGGCGCCTCCGTCTGCGCGGAGTCGAGCGTGCCTGCGACGCCGATCGCCGACGGCACCACCTGCGGCACCGACCAGGTCTGCAGCGCCGGCGCCTGCGTCGCCTGCACGGCGGGCGTCGCCTGCACGCCGCTCACGAACCCCTGCCACCAGGGGCGGACGACCTGTGCCACCGGGACCTCGGTCTGCGAGGACACGGGATTCGCGCTCGTCGACGGCTCCACCTGCGGCACCGACCTCGTCTGCTTCGCCGGCGCCTGCATCGCCTGCACCCAGGACGCCGCCTGCACGTCGACCAACGCCTGCACCGCCACGGCCACCTACGAGTGCTCGAGCGGCGCGGCCGTGTGCACCGATCGAACCTTCCAGCCGCCCGGCTTCTCCTGCGGAGGCGGGCTCGTCTGCTCCGCCGCGGGCGCATGCGATGCCTGCTCCGAGGGGGCCACCTGCGCTCCCACGAACCCGTGTGCGCTCGCCGGGACCACCTCCTGCGCCTCGGGTTCGCCCGTGTGCGTGGACGCGGGGCTGAAGCCGGTGGGCACCTCCTGTGGCGCCGGCGTCGTCTGCAACGCAGCCGGCCAGTGCCTGCCCTGCACCGAGGGAGCTACCTGCACGCCCCTCAACCTCTGCATGAACGGCACGACCACCTGCGGGTCGGGGACGCCGGTCTGCGTGGAGACGACACCGGTCGCGAACGGGAACTTCTGCGGGACGAACCAGGTCTGCAGCGCCGGCATCTGCACGGCCTGCACGCAGGGAGCCCTCTGCGCCGCAACCGAGCTTTGCGCCTCCACGGCCACGATCCAGTGCGCCACTGGAACCCCGGTGTGCACGCCGCAGGCGTGGCTGCCCGCGGGGGCCATCTGCGGAACGGGCCCGAACACCTTCTGCGACAAGCTCCACGCCTGCAACACCTGCAACGCGGGCGGGAGCTGCACGCCTGCGAACGTTTGCGCCGCCACCGGCACGATCCAGTGCGGCACGGGGATCGAGGTCTGCACCGACGCGTCGTTCAAGCAGGCCGGAACAGACTGCGGCAGCGGCACGGCCGTCTGCACCTCCACCGGCACGTGCGTGACCTGCACCACGGGCACGACCTGCACGTCCACCAACCCCTGCGCGGCAACCGCCACCCTCGACTGCGCGGCCGGCGCGATCTGCACCGACCGGACCTCCAAGCCCGACGGCACCTCCTGCGGCATCGGGCTCACCTGCAGCGCCGGGGCCTGCCTGCCCGCCCGCACGGTGACCGGCACCCGCGTCGCCTCCTACTGGGCCGACGCGGGGACGACGAACACCTCCCCGCCCGGCGCCACGACGAGCCAGATCTCCGCGCTCGTCCGGGACGGTGCGGGCACGTGGTCGACCTTCTCCGGCACGATGGACGCCGCGGGCGCCTTCACGATCCCCGGCGTGCCGAACGGCCCCTACTGGCTGCGCTTCCAGGAGGTCCCGTCGTCCGCCAGCGACGGCGCGGCGGTCTTCCTCGACGCGGCGAGGGGGACCGGGCTCGACCTCGGCTTCGACCAGCTCGGTCGATCGACCGTCACCCGGACCTCCACGACCACCCAGGTGACGTTCTCGACCACGATGTCGACGGGCACCAACGGGAAGAACTGGAATGCGGCCGACCAGATGCAGATCGCCTCGTCGAACGCCGACGTGGGCGACTGGCTCTCGCGCTCCGGGTCCAACTTCCGCACCAACTTCGCGAGCGGCACCCAGAGCCTCGCTCCGCTCAACCTCCTGAAGACCGGCGACCTCACCACGATGTTCCACCTCTACAGCTTCACCGATGCGAGCTCGACCCTCACCTACCGGGTCGCGCGCGCCTCGGTGAGCCTGGCCACGGCCAACATCCCGGGTGGAGCCGCCATCACCGTCCCGGCGGCCCCCCCGGTGTTCGCGCTCGTCGCGCCGACGCCGAATGGCACCGTTCCGGGCGGCGCCTGGAGCACCGCCACCTTCGAGACCTACCGGACCCTCATGAACGTGCCGACCGGCACGGGCACCACCCATGCGCTCTCCATCGGCGCGAGCGTGGGGCCGCTCACCGGCTTCAGCCCCGTCCCGCGAAACCTCTTCCCCACCCTCTTCACCATGTCGGCCCCCCTCGGCACGACGAACCGCACGGTGGGAGCGGCCCTCACCTACGTGCACGTTCTCGCCCAGAACGGGACCATCGTCGCTGCCTGGAACGAGTGGCGCGGCGTCGAGTTCGGCGGCACGGTGGCCTACACGGCCGTGGGGGCCTCCACGAGCGTCTCCGAGCGGGCCTCGATGGGCCGCCGCGACCCGCTCACGGCGCTCCAGCCCATGGCGCCCACGCTCTCGCCGGTGCGCAACCTGACCGTCACGCCGACGGGAGGAACCACGGCGGTGGCGGCGTACACGGCGGTCACCGGCACTGGCCTCCAGCCCACGCTGAAGTGGGACTCGCCCACCCTGGGAACGCCGACGAGCTATCTCGTGGAGGTCTACCGGCTCGGTCTCAGCGGGACGGCGAGCACGAGAACGCGCGTCGCCGCCATCTATACGGGCTCCACGACCGTGCCCTTCCCGCCGGGGATCCTCACCGCGGGGGCGCGCCATTACGTGAAGGTCACGGCGCGCGCCATCCCGTCCGACCCGTGGGCCGTCTCGCCGCTGCGCCAGATCGTGGCGGGCGCCTGGGCCCAGACCCTCTCCGGGACCATCACGCCGTAGGCGCGACATGAGTGACGCCCCGGCGACATCGGCGAGCCCGGCCCGCACACGATGGCTCGTGGCCGCGGCACTGTTCCTGGGCACGCTGGCCCTCTACGCCCGGGTGGGCGGCCACCCCTTCATCTTCTTCGACGACAACCGGTACGTGACCGAGAACCCCACCGTGCAGGCGGGGCTCACCTGGCAGGGCGTGAAGTGGGCCTTCACGACCCTCCACGTCTCCAACTGGCATCCGCTCACCTGGCTCTCGCACATGCTCGACGTGGAGCTCTTCGGGCTAAACCCCGGGCCACATCACGTCGCGAACGTGGCCCTCCATGCGGCGAACGCCGTGCTCGTCTTTCTCGTGTTCGTGAGGATGACGGGCGCGACGTGGCGGAGCGCCTTCGTGGCCGCGCTCTTCGCCGTGCATCCCACCCACGTGGAGTCGGTGGCCTGGGTGGCGGAGCGGAAGGACGTCCTCTCCACCCTCTTCGGCCTGCTCGCGATGCTCGCCTACGCGGGCTGGGCGCGGCGGGGCGGCGCGGCGCGCTACCTGGCCGTCGTCGCCCTGTTCACGGCGAGCCTGCTCGCGAAGCCGATGTGGGTCACGATGCCCTTCCTGCTGCTCCTGCTCGACGCCTGGCCGCTGCAGCGCTGGGCAGGGTCACCGATCCCCGTCGATCCAGAGCCGCGGGCGCTTCCGCGCCACGGGGCGGCGCGTCTCCTCCTCGAGAAGGTCCCGCTCCTCGCGCTCTCCGTCGCGTCGAGCGCGGTGACGGTCGTCGCCCAGTCGAAGGGCGGCGCGATGGTGAATCTCGACCTGGGAATGGGACCCCGGATCGGGAACGCTGCGGTCGCCTACGTCCGGTACGTGGCGAAGACCTTCTGGCCCGTGGACCTCGCGATCTACTACCCGCACCCGGCGGGCGGGCTACCGGTCTGGCAGGCAGTCGGCGCCGCATCGGTCGTGCTCGTCACGTCCGCCGCCGCCGTCATCGCGGCGAAGCGGGCGCCCTGGCTGGCGCTCGGGTGGTTCTGGTTCCTGGGTACGCTCGTACCGGTCGTCGGGCTCGTCCAGGTGGGCGCTCAGGCCATGGCCGACCGCTACACCTACCTGCCGACCCTCGGCATCTACCTGGCCGTGTCCTGGGGCGGCTGGGCAACGGCACGCCGGTTCGGCCTCCAGAAGATCGGCGCCGTGGCGGCCGCGGCTTCTCTGCTCGTGATCTCCGCCGTCACCTGGGTCCAGTCGGGCTACTGGTCCGACCACGTCACCCTGTTCGAGCGGGCCCTCGCGGTCCAGCCGCGAAGTGGCGTGGCCGTCGGGGTCCTGTCGGAGGGGATGCGTCGCGCGGGGCGCCTCGAGGAGGCGGTCACCCTGGCGGAGGAGGCGGTATCCCTTGCTCCGGGGACGGTCCGCCACCTCAACAACCTCGCCATCTCCTACCGTGACCTGAAGCGGTACGCCGAGGCGCGGGAGGTGCTCGAGGCCGCGATCAAGCTCGACCCGGCGTACGCGACGAGCTGGCTCAACCTCGGACTCGTGGAGATGGACCTCGGTCGTGCCCCGGAAGCCATTGCCGCGTACGAGGGAGCCCTGGCGAGAGGCGCCGAGAACGCCGCCGCCATCGGGAACCTCGCCGTCTTGTACCAGTCGGTGGGGCGGTATCGCGACGCGGGCTGGGCCTTCGAGCGGGCGGCGCAGCTCGATCCCTCCAACGTGGCCGTCTGGTGGAACCTGGGTGTCTTCCGCTCGAAGGAGGGGCGGCTGCCCGAGGCCGAGGCGGCGTTCCTGGAGGCCCAGCGACGCAGCCCCGGCAACCCTGGGATCCGGCAGAAGCTGGAGGAGCTTCGCATCCGTTCCAGGCGGTGACTTCACCCGGAGACGAAGAAGGCTTTACACGGGATCATGCGTCGGGCACAGTTCTCCCGGGCGCGCTTTCTCGATTCCCTCTCGGGCGAGCCTTCGCAGGGCCGGTCACTCCGGCCCTGCTCTTCATTTGGGGGTCGCGGGCGTCGACTTCTTCCCGGATTCCATGCCCTTCGGCTTCGTCCCCGGCGGTTGGCAGACGTTGTAGCCCATGCGCCCCTTGCCGGCGCGGATGCGGTCGCGCTCCTGCTCGCAGGCCTTGTCGGTGGCGCACTGGACGCACGCTTCCATGAAGGCGTCCTCGCCATGCTTCAGCATCTCCACGAGGTCCTTGTTCCGACGAGGGCTCTCCGGATCGCAGTCCTCGGCCTTTGGGCACGCCCCCACGGCCGACATGAACTTCACCTTGGCGACGTCGACGTCCCGGACCTTTTGCTGCGCCGGGCTGACCTTGTCGGGCGGCTTCACGTCGGCCGCTTTCGGCTTCGGCGGCTTCGGGGTGGACGACATGGGAGTGGTGTCAGCCCCGTGGACGGGGAAGGCGACCACTGCGAGGAGGAGTGCGAGGAGGGTTTGCTTCATGGGGCGCGGATCGTAGGAGCCCCGGGCGGGTTGCGTCAACCCCGCCCGGCGCGGGTCAGTGGCAGTTGAAGCAGGCGCTGCTCCAGGCCGGGGTCACGTCGACGACGCCGTTCACGTGCTGCGAAGCATCGAGGAACGCGGTGCCGTCGGGGCTCACACCCGGATGGCAGAGGTCGCAAGCACCGTAGACGCCGCCGTGCAGAGGATTGTGCCAGGTCCCGTTGCCGGGAGGCGCGCCGTGGCAGGAGCCGCACCGGTCCTGGGTGTCGTCCACCGCCGTCCAGACCGGCCTCGCCGCCCGCCCGGCGTAGTTCACGCTCACCTGCTCGAGCGTCCCGGATCCATCGTCCCGGAAGTACGTGAACGTCCCGGTGTAGCCGCCGTGGCACCATGTGGTGGCGCAGGTTGCGGTCGACCGGTTCCAGCCAGGGTCCTTCACGAACTGGTAGCGCGCGTCGGTCCCGGTGTAGCCGGTGACGGTGGTCGCACCGTCGAGGTGGCCGGGCGCGAAGACGACCGCAGGCTTCATGTGGCAGGTGTCGCAGTCGTAGCGGCGGGCGATCCGCGACGTGGCCTCCACGTGGGGCCGGTGCGCTCCCACGCCGATCGCCGTCGTCGCATAGTTCCCGTGCACGTCCCTGGGCGGGGCCGAGACGTTGCCGGAGCCGTGGCAGCCGAGGCAAGAGGTGGTCCAGTCGCTCCCACCGGCGAGCGCGTCGTGGCAGCTCGCGCAGGTCCGGATCCCGTTCGTGGACGGATCCTTGGCCGAGTGGCACCGGAAGCAGGTGTCGACGCCGTCCTCGACGGCCACGCGCCCGTGGGACGCGGGGCCGCCTGGCACGAACCAGCCCGCGCCGTGGCCGCGGATTCCCTCGGTCTCCACCGTACCGTTCACGTGCTTGCCTCCGGCAACGTTGATGGACCCGTCGGGATTCACGGTGGGGCGGTGGCAGGCCGAGCAGGAGGCGGGGGTCACCGGCGGCGGAACGGTCATGTGCCCGGGCGGAGGCAGGCCGTGGCAGGAGCCGCAGGCCACCTGGCCGCCGTCCACCCGCGTCCACACCGGCTGCATGGCCGTGCCCCCACCGAGCGTCGCGCCGTGGCAGTAGGAGGTCGCGCAGGACTCGGAGGCGCGGCTCCAGCCCGGCGCGGTGCCGGCGGCGAGAAGCCCCGGGTCGGTGCCCGTGTAGCCCGTGACCTCGGTCACGCCGTTCATGTGGAGCGCCTGGATCGGGCTCGTGGGCTTCCTGTGGCAGGCGGTGCAGTCGAGCGGGGCGGCGACGCCGTGCGTGCCCTGGAGGTGGGACTGGTGGGCGCCGACCCCGACGGAGGTCGTGGCCAGGTTCCCGGCCAGGTCCTTCGGCGGGGCGTCGCTCGTCGCCGAGCCGTGGCAGCCGTTGCAGGCCGTCCGCCAGTCGCCGGAGGCGAGGGAGGTGTGGCAGTCGGCGCAGGTGAAGGCGGCGCCGCGGGCGGGCGGCTCCTTCGCGTGGCAGACGAAGCAGGACGGCTCGTCCTTGCTGGAAGGCTTGCCGTGGAAGTCGGGGCTCGTCGGGGTCATCCAGCCCGCGGGGTGCCCCCAGAAGGCGTCGATCCGGCCGTTCAGGTGCTTGCCGCCGGCGACGTTGATCCTGCCGTCGGGAAGCACGGTGCTCGTGTGGCAGAGCGCGCAGGTGGCCGCGGTAGAGCCCGGGGCGAGGGGGAGGTGACCGCTACCGGGCATGCCGTGGCAGGCGCCGCAGGCGGCCTGCGTGCCGTCCACCTTCGTCCAGGTCGGGCGCGTGTTGGTGCCGCCCTGCATGGAGGCCCCGTGGCAGTAGTTCGTGCAGGTGGCAGCCGCGTCGTCCCAGCCCTGGCTCGCGATCTTCTGGGCGAGGAGCGCGTTCGAGCCAGTGTAGCCGGTGAGTTGCACGTTGCCGTCCATGTGGCCCGGTGAGAAGGGATCGGAGGGCTTCTTGTGGCAGTGGACGCAGTCCATCGGCGCCGCCATGCCGTGCGCGCCGGTCACGTGCGACTGGTGGGCGCCGACGCCGACCACGGTCGTGGCCGTGTTACCCTGGAGGTCCTTCGGTGGGGCCGCGTTCGAGGCCGAGCCGTGGCAGCCGGAGCAGGAGGTGGTCCAGTCGCCCCCCGCGAGCGCGTCGTGGCAGCTCGCGCAGGTCACCGCGGAGCCGTGCGCAGGCGCCGCTGCCGCGTGGCAGCCGAAGCAGGCCGTGCCCTGGATCACCGCCTGACCGTGGAAGCCGGCGCTCCCCTTCGTCATCCATTCGGCGGGGTGGCCGGCGAAGCCGTCGGCCCGGCCGTTCAGGTGTTTGCCCTTCGCGAGGTCGATGGTCCCGTCGTCCTTCACGGTGTCGGGGTGGCAGGCGCCGCAGGTGTGGGCGTCGGAGCCGGCGGCGAGCGCCGGGTGGTTCGTGGGCGGGAGGCCGTGGCAGCTGCCGCAGAAGGCCTGGCTGCCGTCCACGCGCGTCCACGTCGGGGCGGTGACGGCGCCGCCGTCGAGGCCGGGCGCGTTCCCGTGGCAGTAGGAGGCGTTGCAGGAGGCGGAGGCGCGGCTCCAGCCCGGGGCCTTCACCGCGGCGGCGAGGTCGGCGTCGCTCCCGGTGTAGCCCGTGACCTGGATCTTGCCGTCGAGGTGACCGGCGGACGAGCTCGTCGCGGGCTTCGGATGGCAGGAGGTGCAGTCCATGGGCGCCGCGAACCCGTGCTTGCCCGTGACGTGCGACTGGTGCGCGCCCACGCCGAGGAAGCTCGTGGCGGTGTTGCCGAGGAGGTCGCGTGGCGGGGCGGGATTGGCCGTCGAGCCGTGGCAGGAACCGCATCCCATGGTCCAGTCGCCGCTGCCCGCCTTGTCGTGGCAGTTCGTGCAGGTGAGCGCCGAGACGGTGGCGGGCGCCTGGAGCGCGTGGCACCTCTGGCAGTCGGCAGGGCTCGCCTTCGCGATGGGGCCGTGAAAGCCCGCGCTCGAGCGGTCGAGCCAGCCCGCCGGGTGCCCGGTGAAGCCGTCGGCGACGCCGTTCACGTGGCGGCCGGAGGGCGCGTCGACCGTGCCGTCGGCCTTCACGGTCTCGGGGTGGCAGGCGTTGCAGGTGGCGGTCGTGAAGCCGGCCGCGAGCGCCGGGTGGTCCGTGGGCGGCAGGCCGTGGCAGGTGCCGCAGGCCGCCTGCGTGCCGTCGACCTTCGTCCAGACGGGCGTCGTGTTCGTGCCGCCCGTGAGGGTGGCGCCGTGGCAGTAGACGTTGCTGCAGGTGGCGGCGGGCTCGCTCCAGGAGGGAGATGCGCCGCGGGCGCCGGCGATGCCGCCCCAGGTGACCTGCACCGCGCCATCCATGTGGCCGGCGGAGGAGAGCTGGGAGGGCTTCCGGTGGCAGGCCCCGCAGTCGATGGCCGCCGCCAGGGGGCCGGCCTTCACGTGGGCCGTGTGGGCGCCGACGGGGACCTCGGTCGTTGCCGTGCGACCCTTCAGGTCCTTCGGCGGCGCGCCCGAGTCTCCATCCGTACCGCCGTGGCAGGCGGTGCAGGTCGCGACGGAGGCACCCTCCCCCTGGGCCGATGCGGAGCGCCCCTCGCTGCAGGCCGTGACCGATCCAGCGAGGACGCAGGCCACCGCGATGGCGAACGCGTGAATCTTCATGAAGAAATCCCCTCTCCGCCCGGCATCCTACACGCCGGGTGGAAAGGGGAATTGATCCCGGGCAAGCGGGCCCTCGGCCCGTCTCCCGGCTAGTGACAGCCGAAACAGGCCGACGTGAACCGGGCCTGGACGTTGTAGATGCCGTTTCCGTGCAGGTTCGGGTTGGTGATGGTCGTGCCCAGCCCATTCGAGCCGGTGGCGTCGGGATGGCAGAACTGGCACTGGTTGGCCGCCCCCGCGGGCCCCTGGTTCGCGTGGAATCCGCTGTGCCAGGCGTTCGAGCCGTCGGTCCCGTTGCGCGGCGGGTTGTCGTGGCAGGCCGTGCAGCCGCCGCCCGTCGCGTACCAGGACGGCGTCGTACGGCTGGCCGACCCGTAGACGTTGACCGTGATCGGTTCGGGAGTCCCGTCCCCGCCCGGGAACGTGTAGCTGAACGTGCCGGAGGGCACCCCGTGGCAGGACACGTTGGAGCAGGTCTTGTTCAGGGCGTCGAAAGAGGGGCGCGCCTGCCCAGCGGCCCAGCCCGACGGATAGGCCGGTCCGCCGACCCGGAACGCGAGGCGGCCCGCCACGACGTGGCAGACGGTGCAGTCGGTCGTGTGCTTTGCGTGCGCTCCCGTGGGCGTGCAGGTCACCGCCGTCGGGTCGTAGCAGGCGTCGAATTCTGCCTGGGTCGCCACGCTCGCGGAGCGCGGCGCGGCGCGGAGCGCCTCGGCCTGTGCCGTGGCTTCGTCACTCGTGGTGACCTGCCCACAGGCGGAGACAACGACGGCGACGATGACGGCGAGCGGCGCCAGCCATGGCTGGCGGTACGAGTTCTTCACGGGGTCCCCCTCCCTCTGCGTGGTCCTGCCGCGGCAGGCAAGTGCAATATTCCCTCGGAAACGCGACGAAAGAGTATCCCTCAAGTCCACGACGAATGAGAAGACCCCCTCGCGCTCACACGACGACAGGGATCGCACGCGGGGCGGGCCGGTTCGTCGGCCCGCCGCGCGCTTGCGATCGCCGCCATTTCCTCCACCTCGGATCTATGATCTCGGATCCCTACGGAGGCGAGACGGTGCCCGTGCCCGTCGGGGCCTTGGTGGTCTTCGGCGACGGCACGTAGGACCAGCTCTTGTCGTTCTCGCCGGTCACCAGAAGAGTCCGGTCGAGGTAGTACGTCTCGTCATACTCAATGGTGGTGGCGGTGGTCGGGGCGGCGAACCTGGCCGAGGACCCCATGACTGCCGTGGGGTTGCGCAGAGTCGTGTCGGTGTAGCTCACCGACCAGACCCCGATGCTCCACGGGTACTGCAGGCCGGTCGCCGTCACCATGTAGGTGTCGTTCGGGGCGGGAAGCCCGACGTAGATCGTCGGGACGGAGAGGGTCGGGAAGGTGATCGCACCCCAGTTGATGGTCGGCGGCGTGCACGTCCCGTCGGCGGCGACCACCATCTGGAAAGGAGCGGCCTTGTGGGCCTCGGTGATCGGGTGCAGGACATCGGCCGCGGCGGAAGCGGCCGACGACCCGAAGACCTCGGCGGTGTAGGTATTGGTGGTGCAAGGAACCGGGAAGGCGGCGTCGGCCTTCGCGGCGTTCTTGGCGTAGAAGATCGTCTCCCGGGAGCCGACGGTCACGCAGGTCGAGGAGCTCGCCAGGCAGATCGAGCCCGCCGGGCAGGTTTCGGGGCTGGCCGGACACGGCATCGGGATGTTGCCTTCCGGATCGGCCGGGTTCGAGATCATGATGGGCGTGTACGTCGGAATCGTCGTCTTGAGCGCGATCTTCACGGAACCGGTCGCGCCCAGGAGGTTCGTCACCGGCACGCTGGCGGTTCGCGCACCTCCGACCACGTCGTCCCCTGTCTGTTGACTCGACTCCGTCCCGCATGCGGCCAGGACCACTGCTACAACGAGTGCGATGCGCTTCATGGATCTCCCCCTCGGAGTTCCGAACTTCGTTGGTACGACCCTCACTCGCCGGGACCGTCATCCCCCGATGGAATGCCGCGGCGAAAACGATGGACCTCACGGTACCCGGGTGCGAAGTCGCCGGTTCTTGCTCGGCGTCAAGGCCGGCCATCCCCCGCACCCGGGACGTCAGATCCGCGTCCGTCCTGGGTTTTCCCCGGCGCCGCAGGAAAAGGGCCGACACCCCGGGGGGTTCCCCCTGATCGACTCGACTGGTCGATATCGCCGAGGCCTTCCGTCCCTGATGGGTTGGCCCCTGCGCCAGAACCCAGATCCGACGAACTTCACCTTCCGTGACGGACGGCCCCGCCGTTCACCGTGGGGAAACCCTGCCGCCGGGCGTCCCGGCTACGGTCCTCAACGGACCGGCTTCACGTGGCACCGCTCGCAGTCGGCGAGCGGGAAGGCGACGCTGACGTGGCAGGTTCCGCAGGACCGCCCGGAGAAGATCTCGAGCATCGAGATCTTCTTCGTGCCGCTCTTCGTGCTCGGGTAGATCTCCGGGTGGCAGACCTCGCACCCGTTCCACACCGAGTGCTTCCGGTGCGAGAAGATCACGTCGGCCATCCAGCCACTCGACTCGATGGAGATCTCCTTGTCCATCTTCAGGGGAGCGCGTCGGATGGAGACTCCCTCCACGTGGTCGACGGGCCGGATGAGCCCCTTCGCCTCCGCCTCCTCCCAGTCGATGGCGCCCGACCGCCCCCTGCGCGGGAACTTCCCGGCAAAGGCCTCGAAGTCCTTCTGCGACTTCTCCGGATCGCGCCTCGCATGACACCGGCGGCAGGTCGGCGCCTCGTCCACGTCGAGCCCGGACGAGCAGGAGGCGAAGATCGCCTTCCCGGCCAGCGTGGTCTTCCCGTTGTGGCAGGCTCCGCAGTGGTAGCCGGAGCGGTTCGTCGTCGCGGAGATCCCGGTCTGGCCGGCGGACATCGCGAAGCCCACGTCCACGTGGCAGAGCCTGCAGGTGAAGCGGGCGCGGTGACTCCAGTGGTCGAACGACACGGGAGGGATCCGAGCCCCCGCAGCGCGCGTCCCGAGTTCCACGAGCCCGTACCGGTGAGCGGGGACCACTTCCATCCCGCGCGCCGTCGTCGCAGCGGCGAGCAGGAACAGGACGGCGACGGGCCGGCACCAGGTCACCGCGGCTAGCCCTTCTCGCGGGATTCGATGACGAACTGGTAGAGGTCCCGGCAAACTTGGAGCCGCCGCCCGTAGACCTTCCGCTCGGACTCGTCGAGCTTCTCGATCCGGGGCTTCAGCCGGTCGCAGCGGGCGACGAGCGCGCGGAGCTCCTCCACGGGAAGCGCCATCGCGTCCTGCGTCTTCGCGCAGACGTCCTCGAACTCCTTCTTCCAGTCGCCGGGAGCCTGGGCCCGGGCCGTCCGCACCGCGCCCACCGCGAGGACGGTCGCCGCCCCGAGGGTGGCGAGCAGGAACACCCGTCGCCCGCGCATCACTGCACCGGCCTCGAGTGGCACCGACCGCAGTCGATGAGCGGGAAGGCCACCGTGACGTGGCAGGCGCCGCAGTACTTCCCGTCGAAGATCTCCACCATGGAGTACTTGGAGGAGCCCTTCTTGACCCCGACGAAGATCTCGGGGTGGCAGAGCTCGCAGCCGTTCCAGACGGTGTGCTTGGCATGGGAGAAGATGATGTCCGGCATCCCCTGCAGCTTCGCCGAGAGCGCGAAGTCCTTCTGCGCGGTGAACGACTTCCGCGGAATGGAGACCCCCTCGAGGAAGTCGAGCGGCTGGATGAGCCCCGCCTCCTCGGCCTTCTCCCAGTCGACGCCGTTTCCAAACCGTCCCCGGGGCAGGTTCTTCGTGAAGGCGTTGAAGTCGTAGGCGGGGGTCACGTTCTTCCCCACCGAGTGGCAGCGCAGGCAGGTGGGGCGGTTCTCCCCGATGAGCGCCTTGCCGCAGGACTCGAACACCTTCTTCTTGTCCACGACGAGCTTCCCGTTGTGGCAGGCGCCGCAGTAGAACCCCGCCTGGTTGTCGCTGGCCTTGATCTGCGTGGCGCCCGCCTTCATGGCGAACCCGACGTCCACGTGGCAGACACGGCAGGTGAACTTGGCCCGGTGGAGCCAGTGGTCGAAGGAGACCGGCGCCATACCGGCCTTCTCCGAGCCGTTGTTGAGGATCACGCGCCCGAACTCGGGCGGCAGCGGACGGCGCTTCTTGGCGGGCTCCTGGCTGGCGAGAGCGGGGATGGCGACGACCGCGGACACGGCCAGCAAGGCGACCCAGCGTCTCATGGTTTCCCCCGGACGACCGCGTGACCCACGGCCGGTTGAGGCGAGGTTGGCGCATCGGGTCGCGCTTTTCAATGGACCATGCGTGACGGTCGGAGTGCACCGGACGGGTCCGATATCCCCTCGAGGATACCGTCGCTTCCGTGCGATATTGCACGCGGGGCCGTGGCGGAACTGGCAGACGCGGGGGACTTAAAATCCCCTGCCGCGGAAGCGGTTTCCCGGTTCGATCCCGGGCGGCCCTACACGGGAAACGTGATCGCTCCGAACTTCATCAGCCGACGATCGACCGCTGTCGCCGCCGCCCTCGTGGCCGCCGTGGCCGTCGCGGCCTACGCCGGCACCCTCGGCCACGGCTTCGCCCTCGACGACGGCCCCGAGGTGGTCGACAACGCCCACGTCCGATCGCTCTCCGGCGCGGGCACGGTGTTCGCCACGTCCTCCTGGGCGGGGGCCGGCGACGCCACGGTCCCGATGTACCGCCCGCTCACCACCCTCTCCTACTCGCTCAACTATGCGCTGGGCGGGTTCGCCCCGTTCGGCTTCCACCTCGTGAACGTGCTCCTCCACGCCGTGGTCTGCGTGCTCGTGCTCCTCCTCGGCCTGCACCTGGGTCTCGCCCTGCCGGCCGCCGCGACGGGCGCGCTCCTCTTCGCGGTCATGCCGGTCCACGTGGAGGCCGTGGCGAACGTGGCGGGCAGGAAGGACCTCCTCGCTGCCGCCTTCGCGATCGGGGCGGTCCTGGCCCATGCCCGCGCCCTTCGCCGGGGCGGCGTCTCCCTCGTCCTTCCACCGCTCCTCGTGGCCGGGGCGCTCCTCTCGAAGGAATCGGGGCTCGTGCTGGTGGGGCTCCTCGGCGCCCACGATCTCCTCTTCGCGCGCGAGGAGTGGCGGACGCGCAGGCGGCGTGTCCTCGGCCTGTACGCCTCCTACGTGCTCCTGACGGTCGCCTTCGTCCTCGCCCGCCACGCGGTGCTCGACACGCTCGTCTTCCCGCGAATCCCCTTCGACGAGAATCCCGTCGCGTCGACTCCGGCCGGCGTCCGGATGATGACGGCGGTGGCGGTCCTCGGACGCGGCCTCCTCCTGCTCGTCGCGCCGGTTCGCCTGTCGCCGGACTACTCCTTCGCCGCCATCGTCCCGGTGACGTCGCCGTTCGACCCGGCCTTCCTGGCCTCGCTTGCGGCGATCCTGGGGCTCGGCGCGGCCGCCTGGCGGTTCCGGACGACCTTCCCGCTCGGCCCCTTCGCCTTCCTCTGGTACGGGATCTCCATCTTTCCGGCGTCGAACCTCCTCGTGCCCATCGGCACCATCTTCGGCGAGCGGCTCCTCTACGTGCCGAGCGTGGCCTTCGCGCTCTTCGCCGGGGCGGGCGCCGGCGCCCTGCTCGAGTCGCGAATCCGCCGGATCGCCGCGGTGGCCATCCCCCTGATCCTCCTCGGCTACGCGGTTCGAACCTGGGACTATTCCCGCGCCTGGGAGAACGACCTCACCGTCTTCACCGCCGCAGCGAGCGCGCAGCCCGATTCGGCAAAGGCCCAGCGCATGCTGGGCGGAGCCCTCATGGAGGCCGGGCGACCCGACGAGGCTGCCGCCGCATTCCGTCGCGCCGCCGCGATCATCCGCCGCCCAGGGACGCCACAGGACAGGCTGGCACCGGCGCTCGTCGAGCTCGGCGTCGCCCAGGAACGCACCGGCCAGCTGGCCGAGTCTGCCGGGATCTACGAGGAGGTCCTGCGCCTCGACCCGCGGAACGGCGACGCGCTCTGGCGCCTCGGGGTGGTGCGCTGGCTGCAGGGCGATCGCGGCGCGGCGATCGAGCTCTGGACGCGCGTCGTGACCAACGACCCGTCCCACGCCCGGGCCTGGAACGACCTCGGCGTCGCTGCGGCGGCCGCGGGTGACGGCGCCGCGGCCCGCAGCGCGTGGGAGCGGGCCACGGCCGCCGACCCGAACCTCGCCTCCGCCTGGTACCGGCTCGGGAACCTCCTCGAGCTGCAAGGCGATGTCGCCGGCGCACGCCGGGCCTGGGAGCGGTTCCTCGACGCGGCGCACGACCGGTTCCCGGAGCTCCGGCAGGAGGTGGCCCGGAAGCTCGGTACCTCGGCCGCGCCGCGCTGACGCCTACTTCCTCTCCCGCACGCACTCGTCCGGCGCGGGCTTCCCGGCGAAGCGGTCGACCATCCAGTCCACCGCCTCCCTCGCGCCGTGGAAGGCGACGAGGTAGTGGGCCTCGTCCGGCATGGAGAGATACTTCACCGGCGTGCCCTGGGCGCAGGCCTTCCCCGCCCACTCGGCCGTCACCCGCTGGTTCACCACGTCGTCGATCGTCCCCTGCGCGACGAAGACCGGCGCGCCCACGGGCGAGGCCCCGGTCGAGTTCTCCCGCATGATCTCCCCCCAGGGCGGGGTGGCGGCGAGGTTCTTCGCCACGAACCCGTCCCGCAGCGGCACGGAATCGTGGAAGGCCACGAGCCCCTCCCGCTCGTTCCGGATGCAGAGCTTCCCCACCCGCTCGACCGTGGGGATGGCGTCGGGCACCACGACCGAGGAGAGCGGCGCGTCGAAGACCTTCGACCAGGAGAGGAGGGCCTCGGCCGCGAGCACGTTCCCGAGCGTGGATCCCAGGTCCATGGTGAGGAGCTTCACGAGGTCGGTGGCCGGCGCGGCGGCGGCGACGCCGACGAGGGTGAGCTCGGGCGCGAGCTTCCCCGCGAGCTCCCCCGTGAAGATGGCGGCGTGGCCGCCCTGCGAGTGGCCCCAGACGGCGAAGCGGCTCGACGCCTCCGCCTCTTTCACGTTCCGTGCGGCACGAACCGAGTCGACCACGGCCTGCGCCTCGCTCCGCCCCACCAGGTAGGCGTGCGTCCCCGGGGCGCCGAGGCCCGGGTAGTCGGTGGCGACGACGACGAGCCCCGCCTTCACCATGAGGTCGAGGCCGGCGATGGTCTTCCGCCAGTCGGGCTGGAGCGACGGCGCGCAGTCCTGGACCACGCCGGTGGTGGGGTGCGCCCAGGCGACGACGTCGCGCCCTCCCGCCGGCGCCGGGCCGTCGGGGACGACGAGCATGGCCGAGATGGCGGCGGGCTCCCCCTTCCCTCCCGTCCCGAGGTAGAGCAGGCGGAACGACCGGGCGCCCTCGGGGCCGTCCGTCACGGGCTCGATGCGGAGCACTTCGCCCGGCTTCCCGCTCCCGGCCATCGAGGGCGGGTCGTAGAAGGCGTCGGGCTTGCGGGGGGTGCTGCTGCACGCCGAGGCCGCGACCAGGGCGACGACGGCGAGGACCTGGCGGAGGGTCATCCCGCCATTCGACCTCAATTCGGGAACTCGGGGGGCGAGATCTCCACCCCCTCGATGGGCTGGCGCGACGCGAATCCGCTCTCGACGGGGTGCCAGTGAGCCACCGCCGGCTCCCCGAACTGCCAGCAGAAGAAGACCGGCTCCCCGTCGCGGATGCCGTAGAAGTCGACCAAGCCGGCGTCGATGTCCTTCACGAGGCAACCGAACCCGTTCACCTGCTCGACGACGCCGTTGATCTCCTCGACGACCGCCTGGAACCGGGCCGCGTGGCGCTCCGTCCCCGGCTCGGGCGCCCCGCCGTTCAGGACGTCCATGGCCCGGTCGCCGCCGCCCAGCGCCTCGACGAGTGCGCTCGCCTCCCCCCGCAGGCGGCCCAGGTGGCCGAAGGCCAGTTCCAGGTCGGGGACGAGGTCGTTCGCCTCTTCCACGCTGAACATCCGTGGACCCTGGGAGGGCGGTCGCGGAGCCATCTCCGTGTTATAAGCCACCCCTTCGAAAGGGCACCCGCGAAGATGCTGGAAACAGTCGCCAAGGGCTTCAAGGCCGCCAGGAACAAGCTCAAGGGCCGCACCGAGATCACGTCCGAGGTCGTCGACGACGCGCTGCGCGACATCCGCGTGGCGCTCCTCGAGGCCGACGTCTCCTTCGACGTGGTGAAGCGCTTCGTCGCCCGCGTCCGCGAGAAGGCGGTCGGCGAGGTGGTCGACACGAAGGTGAAGACCGGCCGGGGCACCGTCCGGGTCACCCCGCAGGACCACTTCGTCAAGATCTGCCACGACGAGCTCGAGGCCCTCATGGGGCCGGTCGACACCTCGCTCGCCACCGGGGCCCGCAAGCCCACCGGCGTGATGATGGTCGGCCTGCAGGGCTCCGGCAAGACCACCACCGCCGCCAAGATCGCGAACCGCTACCTGAAGGACGGGAAGTCGATCCTCCTCGTCGCCGCCGACGTGCAGCGCCCCGCCGCCGTCGACCAGCTCCGGCAGCTCGGCGAGCGGCTCGGCGTCCCGGTCTTCCACGAGCCGGGCGTGGCCCCGCCCGAGCTGTGCCGCCGCGCCCACGAGAAGGCCGCGAAGGACAAGACCGACGTCGTCATCTACGACACCGCCGGCCGCCTCGCCATCGACGACGCGCTCATGACCGAGCTCGAGCAGGTGAAGGCCTCGGTCAAGCCGGAGAACACGCTCCTCGTCTGCGACGCCATGATCGGCCAGGACGCCGTGCGCACCGCGGCCGAGTTCGACCGGCGCATCGGCATCGACGGCTTCGTCCTCACCAAGCTCGACGGCGACGCCCGCGGCGGCGCGGCGCTCTCCATCAAGGAGGTCACCGGCAAGCCCATCAAGTTCCTCGGCATGGGCGAGCAGCTCGACAAGCTCGAGGAGTTCCGCCCCGAGGGTCTCGCCGGCCGCATCCTGGGCTTCGGCGACGTCGTCGGCCTCATGAAGGACTTCGAGGCCCACGTCGACGAGGAGCAGGCCGAGGCCGACGCGAAGAAGCTCCTCTCCGGCGACTTCACCCTCGACGACTTCGTGAAGCAGATCCGGACCATCCGGAAGATGGGGCCGCTCGGCGACCTCATGGAGAAGTTCCCCATCTTCGGCGAGATGCCGGAGGGCTTCCAGTTCGACGAGGCGGCGCTCGGCAAGATCGTCGCCATGGTCGACTCCATGACGCCGTCGGAGCGGACCCGCCCCGACTCGCTCAACGAGTCGCGCATCAAGCGCGTGGCCCGCGGCTCGGGGCGCAAGGAGAAGGAGGTCAAGGACCTCCTCAAGCAGTACAACGGCATGAAGGGCATCATGCGCGCCGTGGGCTCGGCCCCCGGGCTCCTCTCCCGCCTCCCCGGCATCAAGCAGCTCGCGAGCCTTCGCAAGGCGAAGGGCGAGGGGCTCGAGGACGTGCTCGGCGAGGACGCCGCCGCGGTGCAGGACCTCCTCGAGGGGCGCCCGCCCGACCCGTCGCAGCTCGCCGGCCAGATGGCGGGCCTGCCGCGCGGCATGCAGCCCAGGCTCCCCGCCGGCGCGCTCGCCCGGGCCCGGCTCATGGGCTACGCGCCCGAGCCCATCTCCACCGAGACCGCCGCCCAGCGCGAGGCACGCAAGAAGAAGCGCAAGCAGGAGCGCCAGGCGCGGAAGAAGGCGCGGAAGAAGCGGTAGCTACCTCTTCTTCCTCTTCCGGGGCACGACCAGCCCCCGCGACAACCTCCGCAGCGCCGTCACCGCCTGCCGCTTCTTGTACCTGCGGTGGCTCGCCGGCCCGTGCTCGTTCCGCTTCGCGGCGTCCTCGTCCATCACCTGGAACTCCACCATCGAGAAGACGATGCGCCCCAGGTCCTCGCCGTCCGGGGGCGGCCCGTCGGGCAGGATGTCGTCGACGCGCACCGGCAGGTCGACCACGAAGTGGAGCGCCCGGTAGGAGTCCTCCGTGAAGGGGTTCTCCCGCTTCTTCTTCCCGGCCTCGAGCTCGAGCGGCTCCTGCAGCCGCGAGGCGAGCTCGGCCCCGCGCGGGTGCTCGCCGACGAGCCGGCGGAAGGCGAGGAGCGAGTTCTCCGACTGCCCGGGGACCACGTAGTTGAACGGGAAGAGCACCTCGAAGAGGTGACGCAGCACCGGGGCCACGTCGGCCGCGGTGCGGGTGATCACCCGGTAGCGGACCCGGTCGAAGACCTGCGCCGCCACCGACTCCTTCTTGACGAGCAGCTTCGTCACGAGCGACGACCGCGACTTGCGGTTGCCCTGGAACTCGACGACGGGCAGCCCCTGCGCCGCCATCTCCTGCGCGATCGCCATGACCCGCCGGTCCACCCGGTCCGAGAGGTCCGACTCCCGGAGCGGCGTGCGGAAGAGCAGCTCGCGCGCCTCCAGGTGGTGGATGACGTGCATCACCTTGAGCACGACGCAGGCGATGCGGCGGAAGCGGGACGGCTCGGCGATCCCGCTCGCGAGGAGGAAGAGCGTGCGGAGGTCGGCCGGCTCGGCCACGGCCTGCGCCACCCGGTACCCGTAGGCGGTGCGCAGGTACTCGACCGCCTGGGCCAGGATGGCGCGCAGGCGGGCCACGTCCCGCGTGTCGTGCAGGTCGAAGAGGTGGAGGTGGAGGAAGCGGTCCACCTCGGCGGCGTCGCGGAAGTGGAGCCTCCGCCAGTCGATGACCGACCCGCCCCGCAGGATGAGCCGCAGGACCTCGAGGTCGGCGACGTCCATGTCGCCGAGTCGCCGGTAGGTCCCGGGGGCGTGGCTCTCGCGGCGCTCCGGGACGGTCACGGCGGCCGGTCCGCTACTTCGTGAGCAACCAGAGCCCGACCGCCGCCGCGGCGACGACGACGAGCGCCACGACGAGCACCACCGGGAGCGAGCGGCTCTCCTTCCGGGCCGGGGCGGGCGTGGCGCGCGCGCCGGGGCCGCGGAGGCCGGGGGTGGCCTGGAGG
>JBAVCR010000492.1:0-3466 GCA_049586815.1 Anaeromyxobacteraceae bacterium | reverse complement strand
GGCGCCGCCTGCACCTCCGCCCAGGAACCGGACCGAGTCGGCCACGACCTTCACGCGAGAGCGCTCCTGGCCCGACGTCTTGTCCTGCCACTTGTCGGTCTTGAGCCGCCCCTCGACGTAGACCTGCCGGCCCTTCGCGAGGTACTCGCCGACCTGCTCGGCCTGCTTCCCCCAGACCTCCACGTCGTGCCACTCCGTCTCCTCCTTCTTCTGGCCCGACTGCTTGTCGGTCCAGCTGCGGGAGGTGGCGATGCGGAGGTTGGCGACCGCCTGGCCGCCGGACGTGTAGCGGACCTCGGGATCCTTCCCGAGGTTGCCGATGAGGATGACCTTGTTGACCATGGCGAAACCCTTCCTGTTCGTCGCCTGGCTGCGAGCGGATCGTTCGAGCGGGACGATGCAGTGGGGAAGCTAGCAAGGCGATCTGACAGGGCGGGCGGCACGCGGTATGCACAGGATCAGGCCGATGCGACCGACCCTCGCCGCGCTCCTCCTCGCCCTGTCCGCCGCTCCCGGGCTCCCGCTGGCCGAGGCGCCGCGGGTGCTCACCGTGGCCGTCGCGGCCAACCTGAAGCCTGCCTTCGAGGAGGTCGCGGCGCGCTTCCAGGCCCTCCACCCGGGGGTCGAGGTCCGCCCCACCTATGGCGCCTCCGGGACCTTCTTCGCGCAGCTCGCGAACGGGGCCCCCTTCGACCTCTTCCTCTCGGCCGACGCCGGCTACCCCGGGCGCGTCGTCGAGAAGGGGCTCGCGGACGGGAAGGCCTTCACCTACGCGCTGGGCAGGCTCGTGGTCTGGATCCCCGCGGGATCCCCGGTCGACCTCCGGGCGCGGGGGCTCGCCGCCCTCCTCGACCCCGCGGTGAAGAAGGTCGCCCTCGCGAACCCCGAGGTGGCCCCCTACGGAAGGGCTGCCCGGGAGGCGCTCGAGCGGGCCGGGCTGCTCGCCGCGCTGCAGCCGCGCCTCGTCACCGGGCAGAGCGTGGCGCAGGCCGCACAGTTCGTGGAGTCGGGGAGCGCCCAGGCCGGGTTCCTGCCGCTCTCCCTCGCGCGGGAGCCGCCGCTCGCGGAGAAGGGGAGCGCCTGGGAGGTGCCCCCGAACGCCCACGCGCCCATCGAGCAGGCGGGCGTGATCCCGCGGGCGGCCCGGCAGCCGGCGCTCGCGCGGGAGCTCGTCGCCTTCCTGACCGGGGACGCGGGGCGCGAGATCCTGGCCCGGGGCGGCTACGGGCTTCCAGCGCGGTGACGGCATGACCCTCCGCCCGGCCCTCGACGACGTCCGCGACCGGGCGCGCGCCGCCTTCCTGGGGCTCGCCCTCGGCGACGCGCTCGGCGCCACCGTGGAGTTCATGCTGCCCCGGGAGATCCGGGCCGCCCACGGCGTGCACCGGGAGATCAGCGGGGGAGGGTGGCTGAAGCTTCGCCCCGGCGCCGTCACCGACGACACGCAGATGTCCGTCTGGCTCGGCCGGGCCATCGTGAACGGCAAGGGATGGGACACCCGCCGGGCCGCCGTGCACCTCGCCGCCTGGCTCCGCACCGGGCCCGCCGACGTGGGCCACACCGTGCGCCGGGGGCTGCGCCGCTTCGTCATCGACGGGACGCTCGCCGGCGAGCCGACGCCGGGCGACGCCGGGAACGGGGCGGCCATGCGCATGCTCCCGGTGGCGCTCCTCACGCTCGCCGACGAGGAGGCGCTCGGGGCGCTCGCGCTCGAGCAGGCGCGCATCACCCACCACCACCCCATGTCCGACGCGGCCTGCGTGCACGTGGGTGCGCTCGTCCACCGGGCCTGCCTGGGGCTCGGCATGCCGCGGCTCCGCCGGGCCTCCGACGGGTTCGTGAGCGGGTTCCGGGAGTTCGCCTTCTCCCCCCATCCCGGCCGGTCGGGCGGCTACGTGGTCGAGACCCTCTCGACCGTCCTCCACCACCTGTATGCGTCGCGGAGCTTCGAGGAGACGCTCGTCGGCGTGGTGAACCAGGGCGGGGACGCCGACACCACCGGCGCCATCGCGGGAGCCATCGCCGGGGCCTACCACGGCCTGGAAGGGCTTCCGGAGCGCTGGCTCCGCAAGCTCGACCCGGAGGTCCGCGAGGAGGTGGTGTGGCTCGCCGACCGGCTCGTGGCGCTCTCGCCGCTCGCCCGGGGGGAGCCGCCGCGGCTCGCGCCCGACGACGGGTAGGGTGCCTGGGGGACCGCCTCAGGCGAGCAGGCGCCGCACCCGGATCTCGCCCCCCACCACCAGGATCTCCCGCTCTCCGCGCAGCACCGAGCGCGGGAGGAAGTGGCCCGCGAAGAAGACGCGGGCCGTCGCCAGCCGGGCCTCGAGCACCGCGTCCCCGAACTCCCAGGCCCGCTCGGCGTCGTCGGTGAAGGAGCAGAGGTTGTTCATCCGCAGCACCCACTCGCGCGGGCCGAGCGCCTCGACGACGTGGTGGTCCTCGAGCCGGTTCTGCCCGCGCCAGAGGGTGATCCAGCGCTCCCCCGGGAAGCGGCGGCCCATCTCGTACTGGGAGTAGGTGTAGAGGAGGTCGAGCTGGGCGTCGATGGCGCTCGTCCAGGCGTGACCCCGGGTGCGGTCGGTGACGAAGCGGGCGCGGGCCGGGCCGTCCTCGTCCCCGATGGGCTCGCGGTGGAAGGTGGGAGGGATGCCCATGCGGCTCTCCACCCAGCCCTTCAGCACGGCCCCCTCCACCGAGCTCGCGTCGACGCCCCAGCCGCGCAGGAAGCGCAGGTAGCCGTTCTTCAGGCTGCGCCGCGCCCCCTCGGTCTCCTGCGACCGCCACTGGTGCAGCTGGAAGCGGACGTTCATCCAGTCGTCGAACCTCCGGCCGCGCTCGTCGGGGTCGTCGATGCGGTCGAGCAGGTCGAAGAGGAAGCGGTTCTCCTCGCGCACCCCCTGCAGCTCGAGCGGGCGGGGGTTCTCGTCGAACTCGCGCGAGGCGATCACCCAGGGTGGCAGGTTGCACCGGTTGAAGGATGTCCGGTTCACGCGCCGCTCCCTGCCTGCGGGACGGGCAGGCGGAGCGGCGGGTCACCCGGGAAGGCGCCGCCCGGGCCCCTTCCTGCGGGAAGATCGGGCACTCGACACGCCTCCGTTGCAAGACCGGTGCTCCGCGGGTTGGCACTCCGATTGCTCCCCTCCGGGGGATGGACCCCCGGCGTGCAGCCGTCGCCGTCGAGGCGCTCCACGACATCGGGCAGGTCCTGTCCCAGGCCACGGACCTGTCGAAGGCCTTCACCTCGGTCCTGCAGGTGCTGCGCTCGCACCTCGGGCTCACGAACGGGACCGTGTCGCTCTTCGACCCGGTGACGGGCGAGGTCTTCATCGAGGCCGCGCCGGAGATGCCCGACGACGAGCGCATCCTCGGGCGACTTCGACCGGGCGAGGGGATCGTGGGCCGGGTCTTCCAGACCGGCATCTCGGTGGCGGTTCCGGACCTCGCCGACGAGCCCACCTTCCTGAAC
>JBAVCR010000491.1:0-2246 GCA_049586815.1 Anaeromyxobacteraceae bacterium | reverse complement strand
GGACGGGGTGGAGGCGGGCGGCGGCGGCCCGGCGACCCGGGGGTCCGCCGGCCTGCGCTCGAAGTAGCCGTCGAGCCCCTGCGTGTACCCGGCGTCGAGCGGCCCGACCATCTCCACCGGGAGATCGTCCTGCTCGTCGAGGGCGATGGCCTCGACGCCCTTCTTGTCGCCCAGGTACAGGCGGCGGATGGCGCGGGCCAGCTCCCGGTCGCCGGCGATCGACACCTTCACGCGCCGGCCGGTCCGGAAGGCGAGCTCGTCGATCACCCCCACGTTGGTGGGGTCGGCCATGGCCACCCAGAGGTGGGTCGGGTCGGCGGCGTAGGGGAGCAGCTGGTTGCGCTCGGCGAACTCGTGGGGCACGAGGCGGAGCGCCAGCTCGAGCCCGGGACCGAACTCGATCCCCTCGAGGGGGACCCGCTGGTAGCCGAGCTTGGCGGAGAGCGTGGCGACCACCTGCTCCTCGGTGGCCATCTTGAGGTCGATGAGGGCCTGCCCGATCCGCCCGCCCCAGCGGCGCTGGTGGCCGATGGCCGCCTGCAGCTGGGTCGCGTCGATGATGCCCGCCTCGAGGAGCAGCTCTCCGAGGCGCTTTCGCGGGGGGCTCGCCACGAACCGACTGTAGCCGTCCCGGTGGTCCGGGTCGAGGGACCGCCCCTACGGGTTCTCCGCCCGGGTGGCGATGGCGAGCCGCGGCAGCCCCTCCCGGCGCGCCATGTCCATCACCGCGACCACCTTCCCGTGGGCCACGCCCTCGTCGGCCTGCACGAGGACCAGCGTCTCCGGGTTCTCGGCGCGCGCCTTCTCGAGCACCTTCTTCAGCGCGTCCGGATCGACCACCTTTCCTTGCACCACCACACGTCCGTCGGAGAGCACGGCGATGGCCAGGTCGTGGACCTCCTTCACGGCGTTGGCCTGGCCGCCCTTCGGCAGGCTGACCTTGATGCCGCCGTTCTGGCCCCCGGCCTCGGCGATGGCCGTGGTGGTGACCATGAAGATGATGAGGAGCACGAGGAAGATGTCGGTGAGCGGCGTGATGTTGATGTCGGCGAAGATCCCGCCGCCGGTCCCGGCTCCGCCGTCGTCCTCGGGGGTGCTCATCGACATGTCAGGCCTCCCCGGCGCCGGCCGGCGCGCTGCGGACTTCCTTCACGATCTCCAGGAACTCCTCGGTGAGGAGCTTGAGCTGGAGGGTGAGGCGGCCGGCGAGCACGTTCAGCATGTTGTAGAGCACGACCGCCTCGATGGCCACCGCGATGCCGCCGGCGGTGGTGATGAGGGCCTCGGAGATCCCCGCCGCCACGACGCTGAAGCCGCCCTGGCCGGTGATGCCCATCTGGTGGAAGGCGCGCATGATGCCGACCACGGTGCCGAAGAGGCCCACGAACGGGGCGGTGGCGCCGATGGTGCCGAGGATCCAGAGGCGCGCCCGGAGCTTCTGGTTCGCCTCCTGCCGCTGCCGCTCCACGGCGGCCTCGATGCGGGCATCGGTGGGGGCCTTCTTGCCGGGGGGCGCCTGGACCAGCGCCGCCAGGAAGACCTCGGCGGCGGGCGACGTGGAGCGCTCGGCCTGGGCGCGGGCGTCCTCGACGTCGCCGCGGAGCAGCGAGCGGGTGACCGCGTCGGCGAGGCTCCGTGCCTTGTCGGTGAATCGCCACAGCGCGAGCGCTCGCTCGACCGCCACGGCCACGGCGAGGACCGAGGAGAACGCGATGATCCACATCGCGACGCCGCCGGTCTTCAGCACCGTGAGGAGTTCCATGTTCACGTCTTCACGCCTTTCCAGGTCCGGGGAGGGGCAAAGCTAGCCGATTCCGGGGGGGATTCAAGCCGATCGTCCCCTGCGGGCCGATCGGGCCGGATCGGGCTCACGGCCGGCCCGGGGTTGCGGGATGGACGGGGAGGTCGACGGGCGGCGGCGCCGCGCCCGGCTCGAGCTGCACGATGCGCGCCCCGCGGGGCGGGTCGAGGGTGAAGATCGCGTCGTCGGGCGCCGGGTTCACCTCGAGATCGTCCTTCCAGCGGAGCCCGATCTCCGCGCCGCCGCCGCGCAGGTCGATCTCGGTCGGGAAGAGCCGGCCACCCGGGTGCCGGAAGACCGAGAAGCTGGCCGTCCAGGGCGTGCCGCCGCGCGGACCGGGGAGGAAGGTCGCCTTGCGGACCGCGCCCCCGGCCCCGACCTCGAGCACCTGCCGCCCCTCCGGTCCGGCGAGCTCGAGCAGGACGACGCCGTCCCCGGGCTCGGC
>JBAVCR010000490.1:0-2887 GCA_049586815.1 Anaeromyxobacteraceae bacterium | reverse complement strand
CCTCGGTGCGAGGTCGGAAGGGGCGTGACGCGCGGGCCGGCGGCGGACCACGCCGTCCGGGGATCGCTACTCCGGGCCCAGGAGGTCGAAGTCGGGGATCTCGGCCTTCATGTACTCGCGCAGCCGTCCGGTGAGCTTGGCCTCGATCTGCCGGGCGCGCTCCCGGGTGAGCCCGAAGCGCGCGCCCAGGTCGGAGAGCGTGGCCGGTTCCTGCCCCTCGGGGGGCATGAGCCGGTCCTGGAAGATGGCCTTCTCGCGCTCGTCGGTGAGCGTCCCCCCGAAGGCGGCGAGCTTCTGCCGGAACATCTCCCGCACCTGGTCGGCGGCGAGCGCGTCGTCGGCCGGAGCCCCGGCGGGGTCCTCGAGCCGGTCGAGGCGCGATGCGGACGAATCGCCCTCGTCGCCCCGCACCGGCGCGTCGAGCGAGAGGTCGTCGCCCGACATGCGGGCGGTCATCTCGTTCACGTCGTCCTCGTCGACGCGCAGGTTCTGGGCGAGCAGGCGAGGGGTGGGCTCGATGCCGCGGGCGATGAGGCGCTCCCGCTCCTTGGAGAGGTTGAAGAAGAGCTTGCGCTGGGCCTGGGTGGTGCCGAGCTTCACCTGGCGCCAGTTGTCCATGATGAAGCGGATGACGTAGGCGCGGATCCACCAGGCGGCGTAGGTGGAGAGCTTGACCCCCTTCAGCGGGTCGAACTTCTTCACCGCCTGCATGAGCCCGACGTTGCCCTCCTGGATGAGGTCGAGCAGCTGGAAGACCCCGCGGTGGTACTCGCGCGCGATCTTCACCACGAGTCGCAGGTTGGAGGTGACGAGCTTCCAGGCCGCGGCGCGGTCGCCGGTGCGCACGTAGAGCTCGGCGAGCTCCTGCTCCTCCTCCCGGCTGAGCACCGGGTGGCGGGAGACCTCGGCCATGTAGGCCCGGAGCGGGTCGGAGCGGGCGAGGCTCGTTCCCGACGGCTCCGCCTGCACCTCGACGACCGGCCCCTCGTCCTCGGGGGACGAGGCCGCCTCGTCGAGCTCGCCTTCGGCCGGCTCGGGCTCGACCAGCTCCGGCTCGACCACCTCGGGGGTGGCGACCTCCTCGGCGGCCACCTCGGGCTCGGCTGGCTCGGGCTTCTTCGGTCTGGGCACGCGGCTCCGGTGGGGCGGGAAAGACCCGGGAATCCCTGCGGTTCCCTCCGGGTTGTGATATGAGAACTCCGCCTTGCATGCAAGGCACGTCCGGCGCATGGCCGGTTCGTGCGAAGGCGCGGGCCCCTCTCCTCCGAGCGGAGCCCACGCAGTCGAGCGAGCCCGCCATGCGCCCTTCACAGAAAGGGCAGCAACTTGAGCGACTCCGCTCCGTCCGGAGGACCGTCCGAGGTCCGTTCGGACTACGTTTCCGAGGTCTCCTTCGACGACATGGGGCTTTCCGAGCCCGTGCGTCAGGCCATCGCCGAGCGCGGCTACGTCCGCCCCACCCCGGTGCAGGCCGCCACCGTCCGCCCCATCCTGGCCGGGAAGGACGTCATCGTCCGCTCCAAGACCGGGACCGGCAAGACCGCCGCCTTCGGCATCCCCATGGTCGAGCGGATCCCGGCCGGGCGCGGCAAGCCGTCGGCGCTCGTCATGGCGCCGACCCGCGAGCTCGCCATCCAGGTCGCCGAGGAGATGACGGCGCTGTCCCGGCCGAAGGGGCTCCGGGTCGCCACCATCTACGGCGGCGCCTCCATGGGCGACCAGCTCGACGCCCTGCACGGCGGCGCCGAGATCATCGTGGGGACGCCGGGGCGCATCTACGACCACATCCGCCGGCACACCCTCGACCTCTCCACCTGCCTCGTGGCCTGCCTCGACGAGGCGGACGAGATGCTCAACATGGGCTTCTTCGAGGAGGTGACGCGGATCCTCGGCCACCTCCCGGACGACTGCCAGCAGCTGCTCTTCTCGGCGACCGTGCCGGCCGACATCGAGCAGATCATCCAGGACTACCTCACCGATCCGGAGACCATCCTCCTGTCGGGAGACGAGTACCGCGTCGACAACATCCGCAACGTCCTCTACCACACCAACGAGGCCTACCCGAAGCCGCGCAACCTCCTCTACATGGTGGAGATCGAGGAGCCGGAGTCGGCCATCGTCTTCTGCAACACCCGCAGTGACACGTCCCTCATCACGGCCGTCCTGAACCGCAACGGCTACGAGGCCGAGCTCCTGAACGGCGAGCTGCCGCAGAAGGAGCGCGAGCGGGTCATGGCCAAGGTGAAGCGGGGCGAGGTCCGCTTCATGGTGGCGACCGACATCGCCGCCCGCGGCATCGACATCTCCGACCTCACCCACGTGATCAACTACTCGCTCCCGGAGGACCCGGCGGTGTACCTGCACCGCGCCGGCCGCACCGGGCGCATCGGCAAGAAGGGCACCGCCCTCTCGCTCGTCACCGGGGCCGAGGGCATCACGCTGGGCGTGCTCCAGAAGAAGTTCGGCGTGGTCTTCGAGGAGAAGCAGATGCCGACGCAGGAGGAGGCGCGCCGCATCTGGACCGAGCGGCACGTCCACGAGCTCCGCGACGGGATGAGCGCGTCGATCTTCGAGGGGTTCATCCCGCTCGCCCAGGAGATCAAGGCGCGGCCCGACGGCGACCACCTGCTCGCCTTCGCGCTCAAGTACTTCTTCGCGCACCACCGCATCGAGAAGGTCCAGGACATCCAGAAGGCCGTGCACAAGAAGGAGGAGCACGAGCGGAAGGAGCAGAGGTCGGGCGGCAAGCGCGAGGGGCGCAGCGAGGTCCGGAGCGAGACCCGGAGCGAGACCCGGAGCGAGCCGCGCGAGCGCTCGGGCCGGGACTCCCGCGAAGGGCGGGAGGGGCGCGACCGCGGGGACCGCGGCGGACGCGACCGCGCCGAGC
>JBAVCR010000489.1:0-13008 GCA_049586815.1 Anaeromyxobacteraceae bacterium | reverse complement strand
GCCCAGGCCGGAGATGCGGGTGAGCCCGGCGCCGTCGTCGCGAGCGGCGAAGCGCAGCGGCGAGAGGAGCGCCGCGAGCTCTCGGGCGCCTGGCGGCGCCGCGGGGACCTCCCGTGGGGTCATCCCCCTCCCGTCCCGCCTACTCCGGATCCGTGCCGACCTGCTCCTCGACGAACTCGACCGCCCCGACCTCGTATTCCCGCTCGCCGCCCGGGGCCCGGACCCGGACGACGTCGCCCTCGGTCTTGCCGATGAGGGCGCGGGCGATGGGGCTCGTGACGCTGATCTTCCCCTCTTTCAGGTTTGCCTCGAGCTCGCCCACGATGCGGTAGAGGACCTCGTCGCCGGACTGCGCGTCGGTGAGGTGCACGGTGGCCCCGAACACCACGCGGTCGCCCGACAGCTTGGAGACGTCGATCACCTCGGCGGTGGCGATCCAGTGCTCGACCTGGGTGATGCGCCCCTCGACGTGGGACTGCTTCTCCTTGGCGGCGTGGTACTCGGCGTTCTCCGAGAGGTCGCCGTGGGAGCGCGCCTCGGCGATCTCCTTCACGATCCGGGGGCGCTCGACGCCCTTCAGGCGCTTCAGCTCCTCCTTCAACCGGACCAGCCCCCCGGGGGTCATGGGCATGCGATCGCTGGCCATCCTCGTCACCTTCCGTGTGCGTGGTATTCCTGGAGCGAGCGGACGCCGTACCCGGCGTCGCGGGCGCGCTCCATGGCACCCAGCGCGGCGCGCGCGCCGGTGAGCGTCGTGAAGTACGGGACCCGGTGCATGAGCGTCTCGCGCCGGATGGAGAAGCTGTCGGAGATGGTCCGCTTGCTCGCGGTGGTGTTGATGAGGAAGTGGACCTCGCCGTCGATGATGCGGTCGACGACGTTGGGCCGCCCCTCCCCCACCTTCCGCACCGGCGTGGCCGGGATGCCCTCGCGAGCCAGGAACGCCGCCGTGCCGGACGTCGCGAGCACCTCGAACCCGAGCGCCACGAGGCGACGGGCCAGATCGGCGGCGACGGGCTTGTCGGCGTCCTTCACCGAGACGAAGGCGCGGAGCGATTCCCCGCGCCGGGGCAAGGGCAGCGCGTTCCCCGCGGCCGTCTGCGACTTCCAGAAGGCGCCGTAGAAGTCGGCGGCGATCCCCATGACCTCGCCGGTGGACTTCATCTCCGGCCCGAGGACGGGGTCGACGCCGCGGAAGCGGGCGAAGGGCATGACCGCCTCCTTCACCGAGACGTGGCGCGGCCGGGGAGAGGCGGTGAGCCCCTGGGACTGGAGCGAGATGCCGGCCATGGCGAGCGCGGCCTTCTTCGCGAAGGGCACCCCGGTGGCCTTCCCCACGAACGGGACGGTGCGGCTGGCCCGGGGGTTCACCTCGAGGACGTAGATGTCCTCGCCCTGGATGGCGAACTGCACGTTCATGAGGCCGACCACGCCGAGCTCGCGGGCGAGCTCGATCGACTGTCGCTCGATCTCCGCGATGGTGGCGTCGGACAGGCTGTAGGGCGGGAGCGCGCAGGCCGAGTCGCCGGAGTGGATGCCGGCCTCCTCGATGTGCTCCATCACGCCGCCCACGACCACGGTCTTGCCGTCGGAGACGACGTCGACGTCGACCTCCGCGGCGTCGCGGAGGAAGCGGTCGACGAGGACCGGCTTCTCGTTCGAGGCCTGGACGGCCTCGGTCAGGTAGGCGGCCAGGTCGGCGTCGTCGTAGACGACCTCCATGGCGCGCCCGCCCAGCACGTAGGAGGGGCGCACCATGACCGGGTAGCCGATGCGCCGGGCCACCGCGAAGGCCTCCTCGGCGCTCCGGGCCATGCCGTTCGCCGGCTGGCGCAGGCCGAGCTTGTCGATGAGGGCGGCGAACCGCTCCCGGTCCTCGGCGCGGTCGATGGCGTCGGGGGTCGTGCCCAGGATGGGGGCGCCGGCCTTCTCGAGCGGGACGGCGAGCTTCAGCGGCGTCTGCCCGCCGTACTGCACGATGAGCCCGACCGGCTTCTCGACGCGCACGATCTCGAGCACGTCCTCGAGGGTGAGCGGCTCGAAGTAGAGCCGGTCGCTCGTGTCGTAGTCGGTGGACACCGTCTCCGGGTTGCAGTTGACCATGATGGTCTCGAACCCGGCCTCCCGGAGCGCGAAGCTGGCGTGCACGCAGCAGTAGTCGAACTCGATGCCCTGGCCGATGCGGTTCGGCCCGCCGCCGAGGATCATCACCTTGCGCCGGTCGGTGGGGTTCGCCTCGCACTCCTCCTCGTAGGTCGAGTAGAGGTACGGGGTGTAGGCCTCGAACTCGGCCGCGCAGGTGTCGACCCGCTTGAAGACCGGGTGGACGCCGGCGCCCCAGCGGGCGGCCCGGGCCTCGCCCTCGGTGACGCGCGCCAGGGCCGCGATGCGCCGGTCGGAGAAGCCCATGCGCTTGGCCCTGCGCCAGGCGGCGGCGTCCGGGGGCAGCCCGAGCGAGAGGGACGGCTCGTGGGCGACGATGCCCCAGATCTCCCGCAGGAACCACGGATCGATCGCGGTGAGCCGGTGGAGCTCCTCCACGGGGATCCCCGCCCGGAGCGCCTCCCCCACCCAGAAGATGCGATGGGCGCGCGGGACGCGGGCCTGCTCGAGGATGGCGATGCGCTCCGCCTCGCTGTAGGCGTCTCCCGGCCGCTTGCCGAGCGGCGAGTCCAGGCCGGCCCGGTCGATCTCGAGGCCGCGCAGCGCCTTCTGGAGGCTCTCCTGGAAGGTGCGCCCCATCGCCATCACCTCGCCCACCGACTTCATGTGGGTGGTGAGGACGTCGTCGGCGCCCTTGAACTTCTCGAAGGCGAAGCGCGGGACCTTGGTGACGACGTAGTCGATGGTGGGCTCGAACGACGCCGGGGTCTCCCGGGTGATGTCGTTCTTCAGCTCGTCGAGCGTGTAGCCCACCGCGAGCTTGGCGGCGATCTTGGCGATGGGGAACCCGGTGGCCTTGGAGGCGAGCGCCGAGCTGCGCGAGACGCGCGGGTTCATCTCGATCACCACCACCCGGCCGTTCTCCGGGTGCACGCCGAACTGGATGTTCGACCCGCCGGTGTCGACGCCGATCTCGCGGATGATCCGGACCGAGGCGTCGCGGAGCGCCTGGTACTCCTTGTCGGAGAGGGTCTGGGCCGGGGCGACCGTGATGGAGTCGCCGGTGTGGACGCCCATGGGATCGAGGTTCTCGATGCTGCACACGATCACCACGTTGTCGGCGCGATCCCGCATCACCTCGAGCTCGTACTCCTTCCAGCCGAGGATCGACTCCTCGACGAGGATGGTGTGCGTGGGCGAGAGGTCGAGGGCGCGTCGCGCGAGCGCGTCGAACTCCTCCTTGTTGTAGGCGACGCCGCCGCCTTCCCCGCCCATGGTGAAGCTGGGCCGGATGATGATGGGGAAGCCGATGAGCTCGGCCACCGCGCGGGCCTCCTCGAAGGAGGTGGCGTAGCCGCTGCGGGGCATCTCCACCCCGATGCGGTTCATGGCGTCCTTGAAGAGCTGCCGGTCCTCCGCCTTCTCGATGGCCTCGAGCGAGGCCCCGATGAGCTCGACGCCGTGGCGGGCGAGCGCCCCGTTCCGGGCGAGCGCCACCGCCAGGTTGAGCGCGGTCTGGCCGCCCAGCGTGGGGAGCAGGACGTCCGGCTTCTCCCGGGCCAGGATCTGCTCGGCCACCTCGGGGGTGATGGGCTCGACGTAGGTCCGGTCGGCGAAGTCCGGGTCCGTCATCACGGTCGCCGGGTTGGAGTTGAGGAGGACGACCTCGTACCCCTCCTCCTTCAGCGCCTTGCAGGCCTGGGTGCCGGAGTAGTCGAACTCGCAGGCCTGGCCGATGACGATCGGACCGGACCCCACGATCATGATCTTCTTGATGTCCTTGCGAGGCGGCATCGGGGGCGGACCCTAACATGAAGACCCCCCCGCGGCATGGGCGGAGGGGTCGGAAATCGAGCTCCTCCGGGGCATTGCCCCGGGTGCGGCGCGCTCCTACTGCAGGCTCTTCACCATCTCGCCGATCCGGTCCACGCCCTTGTCGATCTGGTCGAGGGCGATGGCGAAGGAGAGCCGCAGGTAGCCCGGGGCGCCGAAGGCGGAACCCGGGACCACCGCCACCTTGTGCTCGTCGAGCAGGTGGGCGACGAACTTCTCGTCCGTCCCGATGGGCTCGGTCTGCCCGGGGATGCGCTTCTCGAGGAGCTTGCCCACGTAGGGGAAGGCGTAGAACGCCCCGCCCGGGTCGAAGCAGGTGACCCCCGGGATGGCGTTCAGCCGCTTCACGATGTGCTGGCGGCGCTCGTCGAAGATCTTCCGCATGGTCTCGATCTCGGCGTCGAGCGGGAGCGTGAGCGCGCCGAGGGCCGCCTTCTGGGCGATCGAGGTGGGATTGGACGTGGAGTTGTCCTGGAGCTTCTGCATGGCGCTGATGAGCGGCTGGGGCCCGGCCGTCCAGCCGATGCGCCACCCGGTCATGGCGTAGGTCTTCGAGGCCCCGTTCACGAGCGCCACCTGGGGGTGGAGCGAGGGGTCGACCGTGAGGACGTTCTCGAACCGGCCCTTGTAGACGAGCCGGTCGTAGATGTCGTCGGTGACGACCAGGATGTCCTTCCCCTTCACCTCGTCGATGATGTTGCGCAGCGTGGCCCGGCCGAAGACGGCGCCGGTGGGGTTGGACGGGCTGTTCACGATGACCGCGCGGGTCTTCGGGCCGAAGGCCTTCTTGATGGCCTCGCGGCTCGGCTCGAAGCCGTCCTCGTGCCGGGTCTGCACGATCACCGGGACGCCGTCGGCCAGGCGGACCATGTCGGCGTAGCTCACCCAGTACGGGGCGAAGATGACCACCTCGTCCCCCGGGTTGAGCAGCGCCTGGAACAGGTTGTAGAGCGCGTGCTTCCCGCCGCAGGAGACGAGCACCTCGGTGGGCTTGTAGGCGATCCCGTGCTCCTGGGCGATGCGCTTCGCGATGGCCTCGCGCAGCTCCGGGATGCCGTTCGTGGGGGTGTACTTCGTGAACCCCTGGTCGATGGCGGCCACCGCCGCCTGCTTGATGAGCTTCGGGGTGTCGAAGTCGGGCTCTCCGGCCCCGAAACCGACCACGTCGATGCCCTTGGCCTTCAGCTCCTTCGCCTTGGCGGTGATGGCCAGCGTGGGGGAAGGCTTCACCGCGTCGAGCCGCTTGGCGAGTCTCATCCTCGGGATCTCCTGGAGGCGGGATACGTCAGGGGGAAAGGCCGGTCAGGATAGCAGCCCGGGGTGACGATGGGAACGCCCGAGAGCGCCCCCCGGCAGGCCCCCGACGCGGGAACTTCAGGCCTGGCGGGGCGGGAACTTCCGGCGGAGCCCGGCGGCCACGTTGGGGGGCACGAGGCCCGAGACGTCGCCCCCGTAGCTCGCCACCTCCCGGACCAGGCTGCCCGTCACGTAGAAGTAGTCCTGGCCGGTCATGACGAAGACCGACTCGAAGTCCGGATCGAGCTTCGAGTTCATGTTGGCGAGCTGGAACTCGTACTCGAAGTCGGAGACCGCCCGCAGCCCGCGCAGCACGGTGTGGATGCGGCGCCGCTTGGCGTAGTCGACGAGGAGCGTCTCGAAGTGGTCGACCTCGACCCGGGGATCGGGCCCGACCGCCTCCCGGATGAGCTGCTTGCGCTCCTCCAGGGTGAAGAGCGCCTTCTTCGCAGCGTTGTTGGCCACCGCCACCACGAGGCCGTCGAAGATCTTGAGCCCCCGCTGGATGAGCGAGAGGTGGCCGTTCGTGAGAGGATCGAAGGAGCCGGGGTAGATGGCGAGCCGGGCCATGGCGCCGGAGTATCCCCTACTCCCTCCGATAGATCGAGATTCCCGTGTCGCCCCAGGCGCGCCGGTCCTGGAGGAGGAGCGCGCCCACGCGGTCGGCGGGCGGCGAGCGCCGGTCGTGCTCCGCCACCGCGAGCCCCCCCGGCCGGAGCACCCGGTCGAGCAACCCGAGCGCGCCGCCCGGCCCCTCGGCGTAGGGCGGGTCGACGAAGGCGAGGTCGAACGCTCCGGCGGGAATGGCCCCGAGCGCCTCCAGGACGCGCCGTCGCACCACGGTCACGCGCCCGGCCAGGCCGCACGCCTCGGCGTTCCGCGCGATCGCCGCCGCCGCCCGCGCCGAGGAGTCGACGCAGGTGGCCTCCGCGAAGCCCCGCGAGAGGGCCTCGAGCGCCAGCGCGCCGGTCCCGGCGTAGAGGTCGAGCACGCGCCCGCCCTCGAAGAACTGGCCGAGGACGTTGAAGACCGCCCCCCGCACCTTGTCGCTCGTGGGGCGGGTGTCCTCGCCCTCCGGCGCGACGAGCCGGCGCCCGCGCGCCGTTCCGGCGACGATGCGCACCGGTCAGGACCCCGCGGCGTGCGGGGCGCAGTCGTGGTCCCGCTCGTGCTCGTGCACGTGCACGTCGTCGTAGAGGTGGGCGTAGGCCGCCGACTCGATCTGGATGGTGGTGTGCTCGATCCCGAAGCGCGCCCGGAGCAGCCCTTTCACGTCGTCGAGGATGGCGTCGTTGCGCCCCAGGTCGGCCTCGGCGACCACCACGTGCGCGGAGAGCGCGTGATGGCCGCTGGAGATGGTCCAGACGTGGAGGTCGTGCACCGCGAGCACCCCCTCGGCCGCACCCATGGCGCCGCAGACCTGCTCGATGGCGAGATGGCGCGGGACCGCCTCCATGAGGATGTCGGCGATCTCGAGCGAGAGCCGCAATGCTCCCCAGAGGATGAGGAGCGAGATCCCCAGGGAGAGGACCGGGTCGATCCAGGTCCAGGACGGCTCGATCCACATCGCGGCCGCGCCGGCCAGCACCACCACCGACGAGATGGCGTCGCCGAGCACGTGCAGGAAGGCCGATCGGGCGTTCAGGCTGTGGTCGGCGTGCAGCCAGCGCAGGACGACGAGGTTCGCGACGAGGCCCACCGCCGCCACGGCGGCCATGACGCCGAGACCGACGTGCGTCCCGGGGTGACGGAGGCGGTCGACCGCCTCCCAGCCGATCCACGCCGTGAGCACCACGAGCCCCGCCACGTTGGCCTGGGCGGCCAGCACCTCGGCCCGCCGGAACCCGAAGGTCCGCTTCTCGTCGGCGGGGCGCGATGCGAAGCGGACGGCGAGGAGCGCGAGGGCGAGCGCCGCCACGTCGGTGAGCATGTGGCCGGCGTCGGAGACCAGGGCCAGCGACCCGGACACGATGCCGCCCACCGCCTCGGTGACCATGATGCCGGCGGTGACGGCGAGCGAGAGGGCGAGGCGCCGCGCGCTCCCCGCCGTGGCCGGCCCGTGGGCCCCCTCGGCATGCGCGTGGGCGTGGTGGTGCCCGTGATCGCCGTGCCCGTGATCGTGATCGTGGTCGTGCCCGTGGCCCATGGTCCTTGGCGCAGTCTAATCCAGTCGTCTAGCATCGGCACCGAGACGAGCCCTCGTTGACCCGGCCCACCCGACACCTTCCCCACCTCCTCGCCCTCCTCGCCGGGCTGCTGCCGGCCCCGGGCCTCGCGCAGTACGACCCGGCGCTCCGCTGGCGCACCCTCGAGACGCCGAGCTTCCGCGTCCACTACTACGAGGGGGAGGAGGCGCTGGCCCGGCGGACGGCAGGGGCGCTCGAGCGATCGCGGGATCTGCTCACGCCGGCCTTCCCGTGGATGCCCACCGGGAAGACAGAGGTGGTGCTCGCCGACCACACCGACGAGGCGAACGGCATGGCGACGGTCTTCCCGTACGACGCCATCCACCTCGTGGCCACACCTCCGGACTCCCTCTCGGAGCTGAACGACTACGCCGACTGGCTCCTCTCGCTCTCCGCCCACGAGTACGTGCACGTGGTGCACGTGAACTCCCGGGACGGCGTCCCCGCCGCCATCGACTCGATCTTCGGCAAGATCCTCCTGCCGAACGGCTTCGTTCCCCCGTGGGTGACCGAGGGCATGGCCGTCCTGCACGAGTCCGGGCCGGGGCACGGGCGGAATGCCTCCGCCCTCTTCGACATGTACGCCCGCGCCATGGTGGTGGAGGGAGGGCTCTTCCCGCTCCACGTGGTCTCGAACCAGCCCCTCGACTGGCCGCTCGGGAACATGTGGTACCTGCTCGGCGGCCGGTTCCTCTCCTTCCTGCACGAGCGTACCGGTCCGGACGGGCTGAAGGGCTTCGTGGCCGAGCAGGCCCGCTGGGTCTGGCCCTTCGCCATCGGCGTGGTGGCCGAGGACACCCTCGGCGGCCAGGACTTCCGTGCCCTCTGGGGGGAGTTCGGGGAGGCGCTGCGGCTGCGCTACGAGGCGCAGCTCGCCGCCATCGGGCGCTCCCCGGTGACGGAGCCCCGCTGGCTCACGCATCGCGGCGCACGCGTCCTCCACCCCCGCTGGTCCCCGGACGGCTCCTTCGTGGCCTACTGGGACCGCGGCCTCGACGGGCCGCAGGGGATCCGGCGGGTCTCCCCGGACGGCGCCGACCTGGGGCTCGCCGCCGAGATCCCGGCGAACGGGACCTTCGCGCTCCGATCGCCCACCGAGGCCGTGGTCGCCGTCCAGGATTACTACCGGTACTACTGGCTGTGGAGCGACCTGTGGCGCGTCGACCTGGGGACGGGGCGGCGCACCCGGATCACCGAGGGGGAACGCGCCACCGACCCCGACGTCCTCCCGGGCGGCGACGCGGTCGCCTACGTCGCGCGGGTGGCCCCGGGCGAGATGGCGCTGAAGCGCCTCTCCCTCGCGCGCGGCGAGCGGGAGGTCCTCTTCCACCTTCCGGGGGCGCAGATCTACCTGCCGCGCATCTCCCCGGACGGCCTGCGGGTGGCCTTCGAGCTCCAGGAGGGCGCGCGCCGCGACATCGCCGTGTGGGAGGCGGGCCGGGTGGTCCGCATCAGCAACGACGACGCGATCGACACGAGCCCGGAGTGGCTCCCCGACGGGCGGCTCCTCTTCGCCTCCGACCGGACCGGCGTCTACGACCTCTACCTCTTCGAGCCGGGCCCGGGCGGATACCGGGCGGCGGAGGAGGAGGCGCGTCCGCCGCTCCTGCCCCCCGAGCCGGCCACCCTCCTCTCGCTCGTCCCCCCGGTCGGCGGGGCGCCCCTCCCGGCAACCCTCCCCGCGAGCCCGGAGGCGAAGGTCCCGGTCGTCCCCGGGACGATCCGGCGGGTCACCAACTCGGCGATGGGGGCGATGCAGCCCGCGAGCGCCCCCGACGGCCGGCGCCTGGCCTACGTCTCCTACTCCCGGGCCGGCTACGACCTCGCCCGGCTCGACCTCCCCGAAGGTCCGTTCCCGGAGGCCGGCCCCGCGGCGCCCCGGCCCGCCGGCCTCTCCTACGACCAGGCGCCCGACTTCCCTTCCGTTCCCTACGACCCGCTGCCCATGCTGCTCCCCCGCTACTGGCTCCCCGTCTTCGGCTGGGACGCCGCCGGGTTCACGCTGGGCGCCCTCTCGTCGGCGTCCGACGTGGTGGGGCTCCACTCCTGGGCGGCCGACGTCCGCTGGAGCTTCGGCACGACCTCCCCCGTCTACGACGCCTCCTACGTCGGGCAGTGGCTCCGCACGCCGCTCGTGCTCTCCTCCGGGCGCTGGATCGACTCCGCTCCCGACCTCACCGGCGTCTACGAGGAGGTCTGGACGCCCTTGCGTGCGGCGCTGCTCGTCCCCATCCGGGAGCTCTACCACCGGCTCGCGATCTCCCTCGGCTGGAGCGGCACGTTCTACCGGGCGCTCAACCCGCCCGAGGGCCCGCTGCCCCTCCAGGACGGGTTCCGGAGCATGATCTCGGGCAGCGTCTCCTGGGACACGACCCGCCAGTTCGTGAACAGCATCTCCCGGATCTCGGGCATCCAGGCCTCGGTCGCCGCCGGGGTCACCTCCCCCGTCATCGGCAGTGACTACGACTACGCCTGGGGCGCCGTGGCGGCGAACGGGTACGTACGCGTCCCCGGTACGAGCCAGTGGGTCCTCGCCCTGCACCTCGCCGCCGGGGTCTCGGACGGGACGTTCGGGGGGCAGTATCCCTTCTCGCTCGGGGGCATCCCTTCACCCGACGTGACGGCGCTCCTCCTCGGGGCGCTCGGCTTCGCGACCGCCGGGGCGCAACCCGACCAGCTGCGCGGCTATCCGTCGGGCGCGTTCCAGGGGAGCAGGCTCCTCTCCGGCACCCTCGAGCTGCGCTTTCCCATCTTCGCCCCGCAGTGGGGCTGGTCGACCTGGCCGGCCTTCCTGCGCCGGGTCTCGGGGGGGGTGTTCATGGACGCCGGGAACGCCTGGGTGCCGATCGAGGGCATCCCCTGGTGGGAGCGCATCCGCTTCTCGGTCGGAGCCGAGGTGAGCGTGGAGCTCGTGCTCGGGTTCTACCTGCCGGTGACGCTCCGGGTGGGCGTGGGGCAGGCGCTCGGCCGGCTCCTCGCCCCCGGGGATGCCCCGGATCCGAAGGGAGGAACGCAGGTCTACGTCACCCTGGGGCAGTCCTTCTAGCGCCCCGGGCGCGCCCCCGGACGTGCTTGCGGGACCCCCCGGGGGATGCTAGAAAGCCCCGCGATTCCGAGGTCCGCCGACATAGCTCAGTTGGTAGAGCAACTGATTCGTAATCAGTAGGTCCCCAGTTCAAATCTGGGTGTCGGCTCCAGCACCGGTGGCACCCCAGGGCCCCTCCCGCGCGAGCGGGGGCGGCCCTTCTCCTTTCCGGCGATTCGCCAATCGGCAGGCCCCGCCCGTCCGCCTCCGGGTACGGCCGTGTCCCACCGGCGGTGGATTGGCCTTCGCGGCCCACCTTTGCTAGCGTTTCCGGTGAAGGGGGTCCCGATGCCTCGCACCACCGTTCGTGAAACCTCGAACCTCCCCGCGCTCCTGCTCGCGGGTGGCGCCCTCGTCATCGGGGGAACGCTCGTCCACGACGCGATCGACCGCCGCCTCCTCACGGCCGAGAGCATCTTCCACTCCCCGCTCGCCACCTTCGGCGCCGTCGTCGGCGTGGGCATGGCGGCCGTGCTGATCTGGGACGTCGTGACGTCCCGCCGTCGGTGATCCCCACGGGCGCCTCACGCCTCCTCCTCGCCCTGGTCCTCGCGGCGGGTGCCACCGGCTGCAAGTCCTCCGCGCCCTACACGATTCCCGCCGCCGCCATCAACTCGGCGCTCGCCGTGGGAGTCTCCGCGGCGCAGCGCTCCGCCGGCGGCTGTTACGCCCAGTGCGTGGGTGGCACGATCTGCAACCCGCGGACGGGCTTCTGCGAGTCGCCGGCGGTGGTCTGCGTCGGCGCCGAGGCCGACTCCCTCGCCTGCCTGAACCGCCCCGGCGCCACCATGAACACGGGAACCCAGGTGCCCGGTGCGTCCCCCGCGCTGCCCGGCCCGCTCGGCATCTCCCCGGCCACCGGGACCGTGCCGCCGCCTCCCGGGTCGCGTCCCTGACATGGCCGCGCTCGCGCCTTAGGATCCGGCGCAGGAGGTGTCCGTGTCCGACCCCGTGAACCGCCAGTGGCTCCTCGCACGCCGCCCCGAGGGGATGGTCTCCGCCGAGGACTTCCGCCTCGTCTCGACCCCCGTCCCCGAGCCTGCCGAGGGCGAGGCGCTCGTCCGCAACCTCTACCTGTCGGTCGACCCGACGCAGCGCGGATGGATGGCCGTCGACACCTACCTCCCCAAGGTGAAGCTCGACGAGGTCATGCGCTCCTTCGCGACCGGGCGCGTCGTCACCTCCCGCCACCCGTCCTTGAAGCCCGGCGACCTCGTCCAGGGGCTCCTCGGGTGGCAGGACTACGCCATCGTCCGCCCGGGGACCCGCTCCGGTCCCACCCTGGTCCCGCCCGGCGTCCCCATCGAGACCTCGATGAGCGCGCTCGGTCTCACCGGCATCACCGCCTACTTCGGCCTCCTCGACGTGGGCCGCCCGAAGCCCGGCGAGACCGTGCTCGTCTCCGGCGCGGCCGGGGCCACGGGATCCATCGCTGCCCAGGTGGCGAAGATCCTGGGCTGCCGCGCCGTGGGCATCGCCGGCGGCCCGGAGAAGTGCCGCTACCTGACCGAGGAGCTGGGGCTCGACGGCGCCATCGACTACCGGAAGGACAACCTGCCGAGGATGCTCCGCACCCTCTGCCCGGACGGCGTCGACGTCTACTTCGACAACGTCGGCGGGCCCATCCTCGACGTCGTGCTGCTCTCCCTCGCGCTGCGCGGCCGCATCGTGCTCTGCGGCGGCATCGCCGCGTACAACGACGCCCGGCCCAAGGCCGGCCCGGCGAACTACCTCGCCCTCGTCTCCAAGCGGGCCCGCATGGAAGGCTTCATCGTCCTCGACTACTTCCCCCGCGCCGCCGAGGCCATCGGGGCGCTCTCGGGATGGCTCGCGGAGGGGCGCCTCAAGGACCGCGTCGACGTGGTGGACGGGCTCGAGAACGCGCCTTCAGCGCTCCGCCGCGTCTTCGAGGGAGCGAACCAGGGCAAGCAGCTCGTCCGCATCGCCGACCCGGCCGCGGCCGCGTGAACGTGGCGCCGCCCCGCGTCCTCGTCGCTCCCGACTCCTTCAAGGGGAGCCTCTCCGCCGTCGAGGCCGCCAACGCGATGGAGCGTGGAGTCCTCGCCGCCCTGCCGGGAGTCGCGGTGGAGAAGATCCCGATCGCCGACGGCGGCGAGGGAACGGTCGAGGCCATGGTCATGGCCACGGGAGGGCGCTTCGAGCACCGGACCGTCCGGGGGCCGCTCGGGGAACCGGTCCTGGCCCGGTGGGGAGTCCTCGGCGACGACCGGAGCGCCGTCATCGAGATGGCCGCGGCCTCGGGTCTCCCCCTCGTTCCGGCCGCGCGGCGCGACCCGCGCACCACCTCCACCTACGGCACGGGCGAGCTCGTCCGGGCCGCGCTCGATGCCGGGTTCCGGCGGCTCGTGCTCGGCATCGGGGGCAGCGCCACGAACGACGGCGGCACCGGGATGGCCCGCGCGCTCGGGGCCCGCTTCCTCGACGCCGCCGGGAACCCGCTTGCGGAGAGAGGAGCGTCCCTGGCCGGCCTGGCGGCGATCGACC
>JBAVCR010000488.1:0-3813 GCA_049586815.1 Anaeromyxobacteraceae bacterium | reverse complement strand
GTGCGGGGCCACGGCCGCGGCGACGGCCGGGTCGGAGGCGACGGGGCCCCCGTCCTTGCCGCTCGCCGCGCGCACCGGGAGGTGGAACCGGGCCGGCTCGCCCGCGCAGAGGGTCACCCACCCCATCGACTCCCCCTTCGACCCGGCCTGGACGACCGCGACGCCGTTCACGCGGTGCGAGACGTAACCGTGGGTGTGCCCGCCCACGAGAGCGTCGACGAGGCCTCGCGGCAGGTTGCGCGCCAGCGAGAAGATCTCGCTCCGGTCGTCGCAGGAGGAGAGGTCGTCGGGGGGCGCCGGCTCCCGGCAGCTGCCGCCGGCATGCACGACGCCGACGACGAGCTCGGCGCCGCGGGCGCGCAGGTCGCGGGCCTGGCGCTCCGCCTCCCGGGCCAGCTTGCCGAAGGAGAGTCCGGCCGCGTTCGCCGGCATGGTCTGCCTCGGCGTGGCCGGCGTGGCGAGCCCGAAGACGCCCACCACGGGCCCGCCGGGGAGGCGGAAGATCCGGTTCGCCTCGAGGTTCTTCCAGGCCGGGAGGCGGCCGGTGGACTGGTCGCGCACGTTCGCGGCCAGCGTGGGGTAGGGCGCGGCCGCGACGCGGTTCCGGGCGGCCTCCTGCCCGAAGTCGAGGTCGTGGTTCCCGAGCGCCGCCGCATCCACCCCGAGTGCAGCGAGCCCGGCGACCGCGGCGTCGCCGCGGGAGAGCGTGGCGGCGAGCGTTCCCTGGGCGGAGTCGCCCGCGTCGAGGACGAGCGAGGGACCGCGCGCGCGGACCGGGGCGATGGCGGCGGCGAGGCCCGGCAACGCCTCGACGCGGCCGTGCAGGTCGGAGAGCGAGAGCACCTCGACGCAGTGAGCGGCGAGGGCGAGCGCGAGGAGGAGCGAAGTCAAGGCGGAGAATCTAGCAGTGGGGTCGGACGCGGCGCGATTGATGGGGATCACGCGCCAGGTCGAATTGACGCGCGGCGAAATGATTACCCGGACGGGGCTGTGGTTCCGTTCGCGCCACGGAGGTGCGCGTTGGGTCGTCGCCTCGAAGGTCTCGCGCAGCTGGTGCGGACGGGCCTCACGCCCGAGAGGATACCGCCTCCCCCGACCGGAGCCGACCCGACGCAGGCACGGAAATCGCTGCTGGCGCTGCTCTTCCGGCCCGAGCCGCTCCCCGAGGCGCCGCCAGCCGCGCCGCGCCCGGGCCGGTCGTTCCTCGCCGCCGTGCTCGCGCGCGAGACGCTGCCGGTCGACCCGCCGCGTCCCCGCGCCAACCGCCGCCGGTGGATCCACTTCCTCCTCGCCCCCGAACGACTCGATCCGCCCGGCGGCCCCGGGCCGGAGGTCCACTGAATGGAACACGCCAGGCACGTCTTCCGGATCGTCCTGCTCGTCGGGCTGGTGCTCGCGGTGGTCCTGCTCGCCCGGGGCCTCCTCGTGCCCCGCTCCTACGGGCTCTACGGCCGGTACCGCGGGGACAACGTCGCCGAGCAGATGAACCTGCGCCCGCCGCTCCACGCCGGCGCCGCCGCCTGCGCCGACTGCCACGGCGACCAGGCGACGAAGCGCACCGCCGGCGCCCACAGGGACGTGAGCTGCGAGATCTGCCACGGGCCGCTCGGCGCCCACGTGAAGGCCGACGGGACGGTGGTGAAGCCCCCCGTCGACCGGTCCTTCGCCCTCTGCGCGCGGTGCCACCGCAAGCTGGTCGGGCGCCCGGAGAAGTTTCCCCAGGTCGACCTCGAGAGGCACGTGAACGGCCCGGTCGAGGGCAAGGTCTGCCTGCAGTGCCACGACCCGCATTCCCCGAAGGCCTAGCGGAGGACACCATGAGTGAACGTCGGGAAGTGCCGGACGAGGGGCGCCGCGAGTTCCTGCAGGACACGCTGAGGCTCGCCGGGGGCGCGGTGGTGACGGTCATCGCCGGCCCGGCGCTGGCCTCCTCGACCGGGGTGCGCGCCGGGGTGCCCGGCGACGGCGAGTACGACTGGAACGAGCACCTCTGGGCCTACCTCGTCGACACCACGAGGTGCATCGGCTGCGGCTCCTGCGCGCGGGCCTGCAAGGCCGAGAACGACGTGCCCGACGGCTTCTTCCGGACCTGGATCGAGCGCTACGTGGTGGGCACCGACGACAGCCACGTCGACTCGCCGAACGGCGGCATGGACGGCTTCCCGCCGGTGCAGGTGGGCTTCGCCGCCACCAAGTCGTTCTTCGTCCCCAAGATCTGCAACCACTGCCGGGCCACCCCCTGCACCCAGGTCTGCCCGGTGGGCGCCTCCTACCGCACCCGCGACGGCGCCATCCTGGTGGACGCCGAGAGCTGCATCGGCTGCGGCTACTGCGTGCAGGCCTGTCCCTACGGGAGCCGGTTCATCCACCCGGCCACCCACACCGCCTCGAAGTGCACCTGGTGCTACCACCGCATCACCAAGGGGCTGAAGCCCGCCTGCGTCACCGTCTGTCCGACCCAGGCGCGCCGCTTCGGCGATCTCAAGAAGGACGGCGACCCGGTGCGCGCCGTCATCGAGCACGAGCGCGTCCAGATCCTCCAGGGGCACCTGCTCACCGAGCCCCAGTGCTACTACACCCACCTCGACAAGGAGGTCAGGTGATGCCCGAGATCACCGGCTTCTCCTTCCCCAACGACATCCACGTCACCTGGAGCCTGATGATCGTCATGTACCCGTACATCACCGGGTTCGTGGCCGGCTCCTTCATCGTGACGTCGCTCTACCACCTGTTCGGCCGCCAGGAGTTCAAGCCGGTGGCCCGCCTCGCCATGGCGACCTCCTTCGCCTTCCTGCTCGTGGCGTCGCTCCCGCTGCAGCTGCACCTCGGCCAGCCCCAGCGCGGCCCCTTCGTCATCGTCACCCCGAACTTCACCTCGGCCATGGCCGGCTTCGGCATCCTCTACTCCTTCTACATGCTCGTGCTGGTGCTCGAGCTCTGGTTCGTGTGGCGTCAGGAGATCATCGACCGGGCCCGGCGCAGCCGCGGCCTCGCCCGCGCCTTCTACGCCGCGCTCGCGCTCGGGACCTACGACACCTCGCCCGAGGCCATCGAGATCGACCACAAGGCCATCAAGCTGCTCGCCGGCATCGGCCTCCCGGCCGCCTGCATGCTCCACGGCTACGTGGGCTTCATCTTCGGCGCCATCAAGGCCAACCCCTGGTGGTCGACGCCGCTCATGCCGGTCATCTTCCTGCTCTCGGCGGCGGTCTCGGGCATCGCGCTGCTCATCCTGCTCTACCAGGTCTACGCGAAGCTCGACCGGCGCCCGGTCGTGCCCACCTGCGTGCAGGCGCTCGCCAGCTGGCTCTGGTTCTTCCTCATCCTCACCATCACGCTCGAGGAGCTCGAGCTCATCGTGATGGCCTACGAGCGGTCGGAGTCCTGGCTCATCATCTCGCAGCTGCTCACCACCCGGCTCTCCTTCTCGTACATGTCGATGCAGATGATCGTGGGCGGCCTCATCCCGCTCATCCTGCTCGCGGTGGTGGTCCTCATGAACCGCTTCCTCCACGAGCGGGTGCGGAACACGCTCGCCACCGTGGCGGCGCTGCTCACCCTCATCCAGGTGTTCTCGATGCGCTGGAACATCGTCATCGGGGGGCAGCTCCTCTCCAAGTCGCTGCGCGGCCTGCGCTCCCCGTACGAGCCCGAGATCTTCGGGCGCGAGGGGGTGCTCGTCGCCATCGCGCTCTTCGTCGCACCCTTCGTCATCCTCTGGATCTTCGATCGGGTGCTGGGGATCGAGGAGCCCACCTCCGGGGCCGGCGGCGCGCACCCGCCGGCGGAGACCCCGCCCGCGGGGGCCCCGGC
>JBAVCR010000487.1:0-1650 GCA_049586815.1 Anaeromyxobacteraceae bacterium | reverse complement strand
CTCCCTGCGGGCGCTCGCCCGGAGCTCCACCGGGAGGGCGCCGGTCGAGTCCCGGCACGCCCCCCGCGACCTCGCCGACGGCACGCTGCGCGAGACGATCCGTCTCGACGCGCTCTCCGGGCAGCGGGTGGCCCTCCTCACCGGGGTTGCCCGCCCGGCCAGCGTCCGCCGGACCGTGGAGGGGCTCGGCGCCCTGGTCGTCGACGCGGCGGAGTTCCCCGACCACCACCGCTTCACGGCGGCCGAGGTCGAGGGCGTGCTCCGAGCGGCCGCGCGGGCCGGTGCCGCCCGGGTCGTCACCACCGAGAAGGACGCGGTCCGCCTCCCGGAGTCGGTGGCGGGCGATCCGAGGCTGCGCGTGCTGCGAATCGACGTCGAGGTGACCGGCGGGGGCGACGCGCTCGCGGAGGCGCTCTCCGCCGCGCTGCAGGGGAGGGACGGATGAAGCGCATCGTCGCCGCGCTGGGCGGCTTCCTGGGCTGGCTCCTCTGGACGCTCCGCGTCCGGCGCAGGGTCGTCATGGAGAACCTGCGGCTCGCCTTCCCGGAATGGACCGAGGCGGAGCGGCGAGCCGTCGGCCGCAAGACCTACCGGAACCTGGGGCACATGGCGGCCGAGTTCCTCACCGTCAGCAAGCTCACCCCGGCCGACATCGAGAGGATGTTCGTCTACGACCCGGGCGAGGCCGACATCGCCCGTGCCGTGCTGGGGTCGGGAAAGCCCATCGTGGTCTGCACGGCCCACTTCGGGAACTTCGAGAACCTGGCCGCCGTGCACAACATGCAGGGCTACAAGATCGCCATGGTGGTCCGGCGCCTGGGCGGCGGCTGGTTCGGGAAGTTCTGGAACGCCGGCCGCTCCAAGGCCGGGCTCGAGGTCCTCGAGGTCACCCGCGGGGAGACCCTGAAGGCGGCCCAGCGCGCCATGCGCGAGGGCAAGGTGCTCGGCTACGTCATCGACCAGAACATGCCCGGCCACCGGGCCATCTTCCCGACCTTCTTCGGGGTCCCGGCCGCGACGGCGCCCACGCCGGCCTACCTCGCCATGCGGTCGGGGGCCGTCGTCCTCTTCATGCTCGACCTGCCGCTCGAGGACGGCCGCCACCGCATCATCATCGAGGGGCCGCTCACCATGCCCGACACCGGCGATCGGGAAGCGGACGTGCTCGCCTTCGTCCAGGACCTGAACGACCGGCTGGAGCGGTGGGTGCGGAAGTACCCCGACCGCTGGTACTGGCTCCACCGCCGGTGGAAGACGCGCCCCGAGCACGCCACCGGCCGCCGGCGCCCCCGCAGAATTGACCCGGAAAAGGGCGCGGAGTAGACACGGCCATGGTCCGGAGCCTGCGCCCCCGCCTCGCGCCCCTCGCCCCGCTCCTCCAGCGTTTCCCGAAGAGCCGCGTGGTCGTGATCGGCGACTTCGTCGCCGACGAGTACGTCTACGGGGAGACCGAGCGCATCAGCCGCGAGGCCCCCGTGCTCATCGTGCGCTTCGAGCGGAGCGAGCTCGCGCCCGGGGGCGCCGGGAACGCCGCCCAGAACCTGGCCGCGCTCGACGTGGAGGTGCGCGCCGTGGGGCTCGTGGGGCGGGACCTCCTCGGAGGGAGGCTCCTCGCCGAGCTGCGAGAGGGCGGAGTCGACGTGCGAGGGA
>JBAVCR010000486.1:0-8641 GCA_049586815.1 Anaeromyxobacteraceae bacterium | reverse complement strand
CCAGGGCCCCAGGGCTCGCTACAAGGGCGCTCGGAAGAACACCCTCGACGTTCGCCGCTGCGCCGCCATCAACAACCTACAGGCCCTGCGTAATGCCGCGTGATTTTACCTGTTCGCGTCTCTAGCGGGTGATCGACACCCACTGCCACCTCGATCGGGCCGCCTTCGACGCCGACCGGGACGCGGTGCTGTCCCGGGCCCGCGCCGCCGGGGTGACCGACGTCGTGGTCCCGGCCGTGGAGCCGTCCGGCTGGGATGGGCTCCTCGCCCTGTGCGACCGCGAGCGCGGGCTCCACCCTGCGCTCGGGATCCATCCCCAGGCGCTCCCCGACCTCGACCCCGCCGCCGACGATCGACACCTCGCCGACCTCGAGGCGCTGCTCCTGCGGCGCGCCGCGGTCGCGGTGGGGGAGTGCGGCCTCGACGGGGGAACCGTCGCGGACGGGGTCTCGCTCGACCGGCAGCGCGCCGTGCTGCGCGGCCACCTCGCCATCGCCCGGAGGCTCGGGCTCCCCGTCGTGATCCACGCGCTGCGCGCCCACGACGCCATCCGGGAGGAGCTCGAGCGGGACGGCCTGCCGGCGGGCGGCGTCCTGCACAGCTTCTCGGGGAGCGCGGAGCAGGTGGCGCCCCTCGCCGCGCTGGGACTCCACTTCTCCTTCGCCGGGCCGGTCACCTACGAGGGAGCGAGGAAGCCCATCGCGGCGGTCCGGGCCGTGCCCCGGGAGCGGCTCCTCGTCGAGACCGACGCCCCCGACCAGACCCCCCGGCCGCTCCACCGGACCCGGAACGAGCCCGCGAACCTCCCGCTCGTGCTGCAGGCCGTGGCGGCGGCGCTGCAGACCACGGTCGAGGAAGCGGATCGGGTCACGGCCGCGAACGCGCGCCGCCTCTTCCGCCTCGCGCAGGGCCCGGCGTGAACGGGACGCGACGGGTCGATCCCCGCGTCGACCGGACCGCCCGCCTGCTCGGCAGCGAGGGTGTGGAGCGCCTCGCCGGCGCGCACGTGGTCGTCCTGGGACTCGGCGGGGTGGGCTCGTTCACGGCCGAGGCGCTCGCCCGGGCGGCCGTGGGCTGGCTCACCCTCGTCGACGGGGAGCGGGTCGACGAGACCAACGCGAACCGGCAGCTCCACGCGCTCGACGGGGAGTTCGGGCGCCCCAAGGCCGAGGTGGTGGCGGAACGGCTCCGGCGGGTCGCCCCCGCCACCCGCATCGACGTCGAGTTCGCCGCGTACGGACCCGAGACGGCGGAGCGCCTCGTCCCCCCGGGAACGTCCTACGTCGTCGACGCCATGGACACTGTGGTGGCGAAGCTCCACGTCATCGCCCGCTGCCTCGACCTCGGCGTCCCGGTCGTGACCTCCCTCGGCGCCGCGCGGCGGCTCGACCCGACGGCGGTCCAGGTGACCGACCTCTCCGAGACCCACACCGATCAGCTCGCGAAAGACGTCCGGAAGTACCTCCGGCGTCGCCACGCCATCTCGGCCGCCGAGCCCCTCGGGGTGAAGGCGGTCTGGTCCGTGGAGGAGCCCCGGGAGTCGCTCGCCCTGCCGGGCGACGAGGACGGCATCCCCGGGACGCGCGCCCGGCTCGCCGGGGAGCGGCGGCGGACGCCGAAGTGCCACGGCAGCGTGGCCTTCGTGACCGGCGTCTTCGGGCTCGTGGCCGCGGGGGTGGTGGTCCAGGACCTGACCGGGGTGTCCCCCCGTACCCTCCGGGTGCTCACCGAAGCGGAGCGGGCGAGGCGCCGAAAGCGCGCTATATCCGGGAAACACGGGAGATCGGAATGACGACGAAGAGCTTCGACGCGGTGGTGATCGGCGCGGGTCCGGGCGGCTACGTGGCCGCCATCCGGCTCGCCCAGCTGGGAAAGAAGACGGCGCTCGTGGAGAAGGAGTCCCTGGGCGGCGTCTGCCTGAACTGGGGATGCATCCCGTCGAAGGCCCTCATCGCTGTGGGAAACCTGGTCGACGAGATCAAGGGAGCCGCCGAGCGCGGCATCCTCGTCGGCGAGCCCAAGGTCGACGTCGCGAAGCTCCGCGCCTTCAAGGAAGGCGTGGTGAAGAAGCTCGTGGGCGGCATCGGAGCCCTCGAGAAGGGCAACGGCGTCGAGGTCGTGAAGGGGACGGCGACCTTCGTCGGGCCGAACGCGGTGGAGGTCGTGTCCGGCGGGGAGAAGACCCGCATCGAGGCCCCGGCCTTCGTGCTCGCCACCGGCGCCCGCCCCATCGCCATCCCGGGCTTCGCCTACGGAAAGGAGGTCTGGACCGCCCGGGAGGCGCTCGACCTGCCCGAGGTCCCCGGACGCCTCGTCGTCATCGGCGGCGGCGTCATCGGCCTCGAGCTCGGCACGGCCTACGCCAAGCTGGGATCGAAGGTCACCATCGTCGAGGCGCTCCCGGCGCTCCTCACCGGCGTGGACCCCGAGGCGGTCCGCATCGTCCAGAAGGGGTTGCGGCAGCGCGGCGTCGACGTGCACGTGAACGCCAAGGCGAAGGGGCTGGAGGCGGTCGGCGGTGCGCTCACCGTGAAGATCGACGTCGGTGGCGAGGAGAAGGCCATCGCCGCCGACAAGGTCCTCGTCGCCGTGGGCTTCCGCCCGAACTCCGAGGGGATCGGGCTCGAGGCCGCCGGCGTGAAGCTCGACGCCCGCGGGTACGTGCAGGTGGACGAGCAGCTCCGCAGCTCGAACCCGGCCGTCCTCGCCATCGGCGACCTCGTCGGCCCCCCGTTCCTCGCCCACAAGGCGTCGAAGGAGGGAGAGATCGCGGCCGAGGTCATCGCCGGCCACAAGTCGGCGCGGGACTGGGTCGCCATGCCCGGCGCCATCTTCACGGACCCCGAGGTTGCGACCGCCGGCCTGTCGGAGGAGGCCGCCCGGGCGAAGGGGCTCGACCCGCTCGTGGGGAAGTTCGCCTTCGCGGCGCTGGGGCGCGCCATCGCCATCGACCACACCGAGGGCTTCGTGAAGGTGATCGCCGACCGGGAGTCGAAGGTCCTCCTCGGCGTCACCATGGTCGGCCCGGAGGCGTCCGACCTCATCGCGGAGGCCACGCTCGCGCTGGAGATGGGGGCCTACGTCGAGGACGTGGCGCTCACCATCCACGCCCACCCCACGCTCGCCGAGGCCTTCATGGAGGCCTGCAAGGGCGCGCTCGGCGAGGCCATCCACGCGCTGAACCGCCCGGAGCGGCCCAGGCGGGAGAAGGCCGGGGCCTCCGCGCAGGGGTGAAGGACGCCCCGTGCGGCAGATCCGGGTCCAGAAGCTCGGCAGGGTGGAGTACGCCGACGGCCTCGAGCTGATGCGGCTCGCCGCGGAGCGGGTGCGCGCGCGCGAGCCCGACCGCGACTGGCTGTTCCTCCTCGAGCATCCGCCCGTCCTCACGCTCGGGCGCGGGGCCGACGCGGGCAACGTGATCGCGTCGCCCGACTGGCTCCGGAGCCGCGGCTTCGAGATCCACGAGACCGACCGGGGCGGGGACGTCACCTACCACGGGCCGGGCCAGGTGGTCGGCTACCCCGTCGTCGATCTCTCGGCGAGGCCCGACGTGCGGAAGTTCGTGGCCGCGCTCGAGGAGGCCATGATCCGGACGTGCGCCGACTGGGGCGTCCTGGCCGGCCGCCACGCCGAGCACCGGGGAGCCTGGGTGGGACCCCGGAAGATCGGGGCGGTGGGGGTGCACCTGTCCCGGTGGATCTCCACCCACGGCATCGCCTTCAACGCGGCGGCCGACCTGACGCACTTCGGCGCCATCGTGCCCTGCGGCATCACCGACGCGGGGCTCGGGGTGACCACGCTCGCGGCGGAGCTCGCGCGCGCGGGGCGCGCCGGACCTCCGGTGGCCGAGGTGGAGGAGCGGCTCGCCGGGCACCTCTGCGCCGTGCTGGAGCGGGAGCGGTCCGACGGCGGCTTCGACCTCCACACCATCTCGGTCACGGCCACGCGCCCCGACGGGAAGGTGCTCCTGCTCCGGCGAGGGGAGGACCGGGGCGGCTTCTGGCAGCAGGTCACCGGCCGCATCGAGCCCGGGGAGGCACCGGAGAGCGCGGCGCGGCGGGAGCTCCGGGAGGAGACCGGGGCGGACGCGGAGGTGACGCCCCTCGGGTACGTCCACGGCTTCCCCATCGGCGCGCTGCAGGCCGCGCGGGTGGGGAGTGGGCTCCGCACCGGGGAGGAGACCGCCTTCACGGCCAGGCTTCCCCAGGAATTCGAGCCGCGCCTCTCCGAGGAGCACCGGGAGTGGGGGTGGTTCGAGCCGGCGGAGGCCGTCCGGCTGCTCCCGTGGGCGGGCCTGCGCCGGGCGGTCTCGCTCGCGACGGGGGATCGCGCGAAGCTTGCCCCCGGCCTCGCTTCGTGATTCCTTTTCCGCTTCCTCCAGCAGGGAAGCGACGATTCCATGATCACGGTCGAGAAGATTGGCGGCACGTCGATGTCGAAGTTCGACGACGTGCTCTCGAACATCATGCTGCGCGATCCGAAGCAGGTGTACGGGCGCGTCTACATCGTCTCCGCCTACGCCGGCGTGACGAACGAGCTGCTCGAGAACAAGAAGACCGGCGCGCCCGGCATCTACGCCAAGTTCGCGCAGGGCGACGACTACCACGGCGCGCTCGAGGCGCTCCTCGGGAAGCTGAAGGGCACGAACGCCGGGTTCGCCTCCCTCGGGCTCGACGTCCGCGCCGCCGACCAGTTCCTCGACCAGCGCATGAAGGAGCTGCGGGCCTACCTCGACTCGATGCGCCACGTGCTGGCGAGCGGGTACCTCCGGCGGGACAACGTCCTCCTCGCGGCGCGGGAGATGCTGGCCGCCATCGGCGAGGCCCACAGCGCCTTCAACGCGGTCGCCATCCTGAAGGCGAAGGGGGTGAAGGCGCAGCTCCTCGACCTCTCCGGCTTCGACGACGACGACCCGCTCTCCATCGACGAGCGCATCCACAAGTCCTTCCAGGGCGTGGACGTCGCCGGCCAGGTGGTGGTGGTGACCGGCTACACGAAGGGCGTCGAGGGCATCATGCGGGAGTTCGACCGCGGGTACTCGGAGGTCACCTTCAGCAAGGTGGCCGTCGAGCTGCGGCCCGCCGAGGCCATCATCCACAAGGAGTTCCACCTGTCCTCCGCCGATCCCGAGATCGTGGGGGCGAAGAACACCGTGCTCGTGGGGATGACGAACTACGACGTGGCCGACCAGCTCGCCGACGTGGGGATGGAGGCCATCCACCCCAAGGCGGCGAAGCCCATGGAGCTCGCCGGCATCCCGCTGCGTCTCAAGAACACCTTCGAGCCCGACCACCCGGGGACGCTCATCACCAAGGAGTACGTGGGCACGAAGGCGCGCATCGAGGTGATCGCCGGCTCGCCGCGGGTCACCGCCATCGAGATCCACGACCCGTCCATGGTGGGCACGGTCGGTTTCGACGCCCGGGTGATGGAGGTCTTCGCCCGCCACGGCGTGTCCTACATCCTGAAGGCCACCAACGCGAACTCGATCACCCACGTGGTCTGGGACAAGTCGGTCACGCCGGCGTTCGTGGAGGAGCTGGAGAACGCCTACGAGACGGTGACGGTGGTGCCCTCCGCCATGGTCTGCGCCATCGGGACGAACATCGCCTTCCCGGGCGTGCTCGCCCGCGCCACGCAGGCGCTCGCCGCCCAGCGGATCAACGTGAACGCCGTGTCCCAGTCCCTTCGCCAGACGAACATCCAGTTCGTCATCGGGCGGGACGACTACAAGCGGGCCGTCGCGGCGCTGAACGAGGCGCTCTGCCTCAACCCGCCGTCCGCCTAGCGCGTCACGGGTCCAGGGCGCCGTCGTCCACGAGGCGGCTCACCGCAGCGATGTCGCGGTGCAGCTCCCGGTCCTCGTCGAGGTGGGGAACCACCTCGCGCAGCCGCCGGTGTGCCTCCGCGACCCGCGTGGCGGGGCGGAGCGGACGGCGCAGGTCGACCGCCTGCGCCGCCACCAGGAGCTCGATGGCGAGGCAGGTCCGGACGTTCTCCACCACCGCCCGGGCCTTGAGCGCCGCGGTCATGCCCATGGAGACGTGGTCCTCCCGCCCGGCGGAGGAGGGGATGGAGTCGACGCTGGCGGGGTGGGCGAGGACCTTGTTCTCGGAGACGAGGGCGGCGCTCGTCACCTGCGCGATCATGTAGCCGGAGTCGAGCCCCGGGTTGCGCGCCAGGAACGGGGGGAGCCCGGAGAGCATCGGGTTCACGAGCTGCTCCACCCGGCGCTCCGAGATGGTGGCGAGGTGCGAGACGGCGATGGCGAGGACGTCGAGCGCGAGGGACACCGGCTGCCCGTGGAAGTTCCCGCCGGACACGATGTCGCCACGGTCGGCGAACACGAGCGGGTTGTCGGTGGCGGCGTTGGCCTCCCGGGCGAGGACGCCGCGGGAGAAGGCGAGCCCGTCGCGGGAGGCGCCGTGGACCTGGGGCATGCAGCGGAGCGAGTAGGGGTCCTGGACCTTGTGGCAGCCGGGCCCCTGGTGCGAGGCGTTGAGCGGCGAGTCGGCGAGGAGCTCGCGCAGGTGGGCCGCGGCGGCGACCTGACCGGGCTGGCCACGGACCTCCTGGATGGCGGCCTCGAAGGGCCGGTGCGACCCGAGGAGCCCCTCGAGCGTCATGGCGCCGGCGAGGTCGGCGAGGTCGGCGAGCCGGTCGGCCCGGACCTGGGCGAGCGAGCCCACCGCGACCATCGCCTGCGTCCCGTTCACGAGCGCGAGCCCTTCCTTCGCCTGGAGCACGGCGGGCCGGAGTCCGACCCGTGCGAGCGCCTCGCGCCCCGGGAGCCTGTGCCCGCCCACCCAGGCCTCTCCCTCGCCGATGACGAGGAGCGCCAGGTGGGCGAGCGGCGCCAGGTCGCCGGACGCGCCCACCGAGCCGCGCTCCGGGACCACCGGGACGCAGTCCCGCTCGAGGAGGGCGAGGACGAGGTCGAGGGTCTCCTCCCGGATGCCGCTGTGTCCTCGGGCGAGGACGTTGGCCCGCAGCACGACGAGTGCCCGGGCTTCCGCCGGGGAGAGGGGGGCGCCGACGCCGGCCGCGTGGGAGAGGACGAGGTTGCGCTGGAGCCGCTCGAGGTCGGCCCGGTCGATGCGGACCTCGGCGAGGGTCCCGAACCCGGTGTTGATCCCGTAATGGGGCTCGCCGTCGTCGAGCCGCGCCTCCACGAGCGCGCGGGCGGCGCGCACGCGTTCCCGGGCGACGGGCGAGAGCTCCACCCGCGCGTTCCCGCGGGCGACGAGCTCGATCTGGTCGAGCCCCAGGGTCTGTCCATCGAGGATCACGCGAGCCATCGGCACCTCCGGCGGGCATCCCATCGCACGTTTCCGGGGCGATTCCCATTCCCCCCGGATGGTCCGCGAATTGCTTCGGGGAGAGCCATGCCGAGACGCCTCGCCCTCGGGATCGCCCTCCTCGCCTGCCTGGCCCCGTCCGCGTGGCGGCTGCTCCCGCCCGCGCGAGCGCCCTCCTGCGAGCCGGAGGGGCGAGGGCAGGCGCCCGGCCACTGGATCGGCTGCCGGGGAGACCCCGGGCCCGTGCGCGAGCTCGTCGGTCTGGAACTCATCCACCTCGGCCGTCCCGTGGACCTGAACCGCGCCACCGCCGAGGATCTCGCGGGGGTGCCGGGGATCGGCCCGGGTCTCGCCGGGGAGGTGGTGCGGGAGCGGGAGGAGCGGGGACCCTTCGCGTCGCCGGAGGGCCTGCGCCGGGTGCGCGGGATCGGGCCGGCGAGGCTCGACCGTGCGCGACCCTGGGTGCGGGTCTCTCCGCCGTAGCCTCGGCCGGTTCGGTGGGCTAGTCTGCCTCCGGGAGGAAGTTCCTTGCGGATCCGGTGCGAACGCTGTGCGACGGTGTACGAGCTCGACGACCGGCGCCTGCCGGCGCGCGGGGCGCTCGTGAAGTGCACGCGGTGCCAGCACGTGTTCCGCGCCGCCCCTCCTGCAGCGGCGCCCGCCTCCCCGTCGCCGCCAGCCGGAGCGCAGGCCGCGGACGTGGCGCCGGAGGGCGCGGCGGCGAGCGCGCCCGCCGCCCCGAGCGCCCCGACGCCCGACGAGAAGACCGCGCTCTTCGGCTTTTCCGGCCCGGGTCAGGAGGAGAAGACCGAGAAGCTCGCCACGGCTCCTCCACCGCTCGCGGGTGCGCCCGGCAAGGTGGGTGACGCGCGTACCGGTCCGGAGCCGAAGGACGGACGCGGGGATGGCCCGGGCGGTGGTGCCCGCGTGCTCTGGGTCGTCCTCGCCCTGCTTCTCCTCGTGGCGCTCCTCGCCGGGGTGTGGCTCACGCTCCGCAAGCGCCCCGATCCGGCGGCGGCGGCCCGGCGGGCGGTCCTCGAGCACCTCCTCGCCCGCGACGACCGCACGGGCCTGGAGCAGGCCGGCGACATCGGCTCGGGCGACCTCGCGGGCGGGTCCCAGGCCCAGGGGGCGCTCGCCCTCGCGTTGCTCGCCGCCGACGCCGCGGACGAGCTCCGGCCGCTCGAGGCCCGGGAGCGAGCCGTCGCCGCGGAACTGGCCCGCGAGGAGTCGCTCAGGGCGTCCGGGTGGCGCGACCGCAGGGACGAGATCGCCGGAAGGCTCGCGGGCGCGCGAGGCGAGGCAGGCGCGCTGAGGGTCCGCACGTCCGGGCTCCTCTGGCG
>JBAVCR010000485.1:0-5485 GCA_049586815.1 Anaeromyxobacteraceae bacterium | reverse complement strand
CCCCGCTCCCGGGCTACCCGCCCCCGAGCTTCGCCAGCCGTGCCTGCAACCGCTCCACGAGCCTCGGGTTCTGCTGGGCCTTCGGCAGCGTCCCGGCGTAGGTGATGGCCTCCTCGAGCGCGCTGCGGGCGCCCTTCGGGTCGCCCCTGGCCTCGAGGATGGTGGCCCGCAGCGCCAGCACCCGCACCTTGCGCGGGCCGTAGGCGAGCGCGGCGGCCCGCCCGGACGCGGCGAGCGCGTCGTCGTACCGCTTCAGCTCGAGGTAGAGGACGGCCAGCCGGTAGGGCGGGTTGTAGTCGCCGGGCGCGGCCTTCTCCGACTCCTGCAGGAGCGGGATGGCGCGGGCCGGGTCCGAGAGGTCCATGGCCACGCCCACGATCCAGGCGTCGAGCATGGTGCGCGCCTCCGGCGTCTTGCCGGCGGCCCTCTCGGCGACGAGGAACTTCCATGCCTCCTCGGCGCGGGCCTTCGCCCCCTTCTCGTCGCCGGCCTTCTGGCGCGCCGTGACGAGCGCGTCGTAGAGCCCGGCCCGGTCGTCGGCGAGCACGCCCGGGAGCTTCACCGCCAGCTCGGCGAGCGGCTCGAGCTTGCCGGCCGCCTCCCGCGCCCAGGGCTCGTCGGAGCCGTTCGCGCAGGAGAGCCCCACCGAGACCACGTTCGCGAAGGACTGCCCGCGGGCCATGCCCGGCGCCTCGGCGATGGCCACCTGGGCGCAGCGCCGGTCCGCCCCGGCCGACTGCAGTCCGATGACGAGCGACTCGAGCGTGCGGGCGCGGCGCGGCCAGGACGGCCCTCCCGCGGCGAGCGCCTTCTCCCAGAGGTCGACCGCCTCCTGACCCTTGCCGGCCGCGTTCTCGCGGTCGGCCCGGGCGAGCAGCGCGTCGGCGCTCTCCCCCGCTCCCCCCTTCACCGCCCGTTCACCGTCGGCGAGCAGCGTGGTCAGGTCGGTCGCGGTGGCGGTGCCGAGCCACTTCAGCACCGGCCGCTCGGTGGCCGGGTCGATGACGAGGAACGTGGGCCAGACCTCGATGGGGAACTTCTCCAGGAACCCGGCGTTCCCTTCCTTCTCCGTGTCGATCTCGAGCCAGACGAACCGCCCGGCCATCTTCACGAGCGCAGGGTCCCGCAGGACCGTGGCGCGCATGAAGTTGCACGTCTTTCACCAGGGGGCCCAGGCGTCGACGATGATCGGGACCTTGCGGGCCTTCGCCTCGGCGAGCGCCTTCGGCCAGTCGTCGGAGATCCATCCGGGGGTCGCGGCGCTGGCGGCGAGCGGGGCCGCGACGAGCGCGGCGAGGAGGAGCGAGCGGGGAGATGCCATGGGAAGCGAGTCTAGCGCCCGAGGACGCCGGCGGCCACCAGCAGCGCGACGGCGATTCCCATCAGGCTCTCCCCGGCGATGAACCCGGACGCCACCGGGACGACGGTCTCGTCGGCGAGCGCCGGCTTCCTCCGCTGCAGCCAGGTGGCGACCGCCGAGCCCAGGAACATGGCGATGGAGTTGTTGGCCGGGATGACCATGGCGATGCCGAGCCCGGAGGCGGAGGGGACCCAGGGGCGCAGCCTCGGAGGCAGGGTCTTCTCCGCCACGACGAGCAGCACGCCCAGCGCGGCGCCGACCAGGATGGCCGCCCGGGCGGTGGGGTGGAGCGAGTCGAAGCCGGAGACCAGCACCCGGGAGACGCCGGCCCAGACCTGCGACGCCGGCGCCGGGAAGGCCTGCGAGCCCAGGACGGAGGCGTCGGGCACGAGCAGCGCGAAGGCGGGGACGATGGTGGCCGCCCCGGCGAGGACGCCGATGAGCTGGCCCGCCATCTGCTGGCGGGGGCTCGCTCCGAGCAGCCAGCCGGTCTTGAAGACGGTGAGGAGGTCGGCGGAGTGGAGCCCCACGCCGCCGGTCGCGTTCGCCCCCATCACGTTGGCCTCGAGGCGGCCGGGGAGGAGCCCCCCGTAGACGAACTGGGTGAGCGGGCCGAGCGCCTTCGTGGGGGTGATGTCGGTCTCGCCGGTCACGCGGGCGGCCACCACGGCCATGACGAGCGCGAGCGGCAGGGTGAGCGCCCCCATCCAGGGCGGGATGGCGAAGAGGCGCCACATGAGCCAGACCACCACCGGCCCGACCGCGAGCGTCCCGAGGACGAACCAGGCGCCGGGAATCTCCACCGCGGCGATGGGGTCCCTGGCCCGGCCCGCTCCCCGGCGGAAGAGGGAGCCGATCTCGGCGAAGGACCGGGCGACGCTCCGCCACTGGAAGGCGAAGGCGAGGAGCCCGGAGGAGACGAGCATCCCGGCCGCGCCCCACAGCGTCCAGCCGACGATGGGGCGGTAGCCGGCGCTCGCCACGATGCCCTCGCGCACGAGCCACGGGGCGACGACCCCGTAGGTGACCACCGCGCCGAGCAGCATGGAGGCGGTGGTGCGGATCCCCATGAGCGCGCCTCCGCCCAGCATGAGGACGCTCGTCTCCAGCGAGAGCGTCCACCGGGCCGCCGGCAGCCCACCGATGGTGAAGGGGAGGCCGATGGATTCGGGCAGGTTCCACGGCATCCAGCGGGCCTTCACGTCCTTGAGGAGCGCGACGAGCACCCCCACGCCGCCGGCCCCGCCGAGCCAGCGGGCCTTCCGCATCCCCTCCCCGCTCCGCGCGTGCAGCGCGCGGATGGTCTCGGCGGTGGCCGTGCCCGTGGGGAAGGGAAGCGCCTCCACGTTCACGAGCTGCCGCTTCACGGGGATGGCGAGGAAGACGCCGAGCGACGCGACGGCGGCGAACCACAGGAAGAGCCAGCCGCCCGGCGGCGCGGCGCCGGTGAGGAGGAGGAGCGCCCCCAGCGCGGCCAGGTTCCCGCCGCCGGTCATGTAGCCGGCGCCCGAGGCCACCGACGCCATGGCGTTGTTCTCGAGGTCGGTGAACTCGCGCCGGACGAGCCCCGCGCCGGACGCCACCCGGAACGTCGCCCAGGCGGCGATGCAGGCGGTGAGCGTGACCCCGAGGCTCCAGCCGGTCTTCAGGACGACGTACAGGTTGGAGAGCGCCATGACGGCGCCGAGCACGATGCCGAGGACGATGGCCCGGAACGTGAGCTGGGGCACGTTCGGCCGCCAGGTCTCGTCGAGCCACTCCTGCTCGGGGTCGGGCCGGGCGCCACCACCCTCGCCGGGACCGCCGTCCGGGAGCCCCACCTCAGGCCTTCTTCTTCAGCGACAGGCCGAGGGTGAACTTCGCGACCGGCTCGTCGCCGTACTTCTTCGGGACGGTGGCCACCACGTCGACGGGGATGGTGACCCGCTCGCCGGTTCGCTCGGTCTCCGCCATCGCATCCGCGACCTTCCGTCCGTCCCGGGTGCGGAAGACCACGTCGCCGTCGGCCCGCTTCAGGAACTCCATCCTCGCGTCCTTGAAGACGATGGTGACGCGGGGGTGCCGGTCGCGCACGAGCGCGAAGGCGTTCAGGCCCGCCGCCAGGTCCGCGCCGGCCGCGAGCGCCCCGAAGTACATGGAACCCAGGTGGTTCTTCGTGCGCCAGCCGAGGGGGATGCCGACCGCGGCGCCCTCGTCGGTCACCTCGATGACGCGGGGGGCGACGAAGAGGAGCACGGGGATGCGCAGCCCGAGCAGCCGGACCATGGCGGTTTCCTTGAGGGACATGGGCCGGGAGAGTAACCCGGGGCCGGGCGGCTGGCAGCCCCCCGCGATAGATCGATCCCGTGCTCCCCGGCTTCCACCCGGTGGTCGCGGGCTGGTTCGAGGCCCGCTTCGGCTCCCCCACCGAGCCCCAGGCGGCCGGCTGGCCGGAGATCCAGGCCGGCCGGGACGTGCTCCTCTCGGCCCCCACCGGCTCGGGCAAGACCTTCGCCGCCTTCCTCTCCGGCCTCGACTCGCTCTTCCGCGAGGGGCTCTCGGGCGACCTCCCCGACGAGACCCGCATCCTCTACGTCTCCCCGCTCAAGGCCCTCTCGAACGACATCGAGAAGAACCTCCGCGAGCCGCTCGCCGCGCTCCGCGAGGCCGCCGCCGCCGCCGGCCTCCGCCCCCCGGCCATCCGCGCCGCGGTCCGCACCGGCGACACCCCGTCCTCGCGCCGCCAGTCGATGCTGCGCCGGCCCCCGCACGTCCTCGTCACCACGCCCGAGTCGCTCTACCTCCTCCTCACGAGCGAGAAGGGGCGCCGCGCGCTCGCGCCGGTGCGGAAGGTCATCGTCGACGAGATCCACGCCGTGGCGCGCGACAAGCGGGGCAGCCACCTCTCCCTCTCGCTCGAGCGGCTCGAGGCCCTGTGCGCGCGCCGGCCGCAGCGCATCGGCCTGTCGGCCACGGTGAGCCCGGTGGAGGAGGTGGCCCGCTTCCTGGTGGGCGCCGGGCGGGTGCGGCGCGGCCGGGCCGAGTGCGCCGTCGTGGAGGTGGGGCGCGGCCGCACGCTCGACCTCGCGGTGGAGATCCCGCGGGACGAGCTCTCGTCGGTCGCCTCGAAGGAGCAGTGGGCCGAGACCTACGACCGGCTCGCCGCGCTGTCCCGGGAGACCCGGACCACGCTCGTCTTCGTGAACACCCGCAAGCTCGCCGAGCGGGCCGCCCACGCCCTCGGGGAGCGGCTCGGGGAGGGGCTCGTGGCGGCCCATCACGGCAGCCTGTCGCGGGCCCGGAGGCTCGACGCCGAGGACCGGCTGAAGAGGGGCGAGCTCAAGGCCATCGTGGCCACCGCCTCCCTCGAGCTCGGCATCGACATCGGCACCGTCGACCTGGTGGCCCAGCTGGGCAGCCCGGGGGCCCTGCACGTGGCCCTGCAGCGCGCCGGCCGGTCCGGCCACTGGCGGGGCGCGACGCCCCGGGCCCGCTTCTTCCCCATGAGCCGGGACGAGCTCGTGGAGTGCGCCGCGCTCGTCCGGGGCCTGCGCGCCGGGAAGCTCGAGGTGATCTCCCCCCTCCCCTGGCCGCGCGACATCCTCGCCCAGCAGATCGTCGCCGAGGCCGCCTCGCGCCCCGTCGGCGAGGACGAGCTCTTCGGGCTCGTCCGGCGGGCCTGGCCCTACCGCGAGCTGCCGCGCGCCGAGTTCGACGCGGTGGTCGCCATGCTCTCGGAGGGGATCGCCACGCGCCGGGGGCGCTCCGGCGCGCTCCTCCACCGCGACGGCGTGAACCACGTGATCCGCGGCCGGCGCGGCGCCCGCATCGCCGCACTGACCGGCGGCGGCGCCATCCCCGACAACGCCCAGTACCAGGTGGTGGCCGAGCCGGAGGGCGTGGCGGTGGGGCAGGTCGACGAGGACTTCGCCGTCGAGAGCATGGCCGGCGACGTCTTCCTGCTCGGGAACACCGCCTGGCGCATCCGGCGCATCGAGTCGGGCGTGGTGCGGGTGGAGGACGCCGGAGGAGCGGCCCCGGGGATCCCGTTCTGGCTCGGCGAGGCCCCGGGGCGGAGCGCGGCCCTCTCGGCCGAGGTCTCCCGGCTCCGCGCCGACCTCGAGCCGCGGCTCCCCGACCGGGCGG
>JBAVCR010000484.1:0-3286 GCA_049586815.1 Anaeromyxobacteraceae bacterium | reverse complement strand
GTCGACGGGCGACGTCCGGCTCACCCCCGCCGCCCGCAAGGCGCTGGCCGAGCGGGGCCTGGGCAAGGCCGACGTGCTCCGCCTCCTCGAGCTCACCTCGGGCAAGGCGCCCCTCGCCCCCGCCGACTTCCCTCCTCCCGGGCCGCGCGAGCGGCTCGTGCCCATGTCGCCGCTCCGGCGCACGGTGGCCCGCCGCCTCCTCGAGGCCCAGGAGAGCGCCGCCATCCTCACCACCTTCAACGAGGTGGACATGTCGCGGGTGATGGAGCTCCGCGAGCGCTACGGGCAGGCCTTCCAGGAGAAGCACGGCATCAAGCTCGGCTTCATGGGCTTCTTCGTGAAGGCGGCGGTGGAGGCGCTCGCCGCCTTCCCGGCGGTGAACGCCGAGGTGCGCGGCGACGCCGTGCTCTTCAAGGACCACTACGACGTGGGCGTGGCGGTGGGCGGGGGCAAGGGGCTCGTCGTCCCGGTCATCCGCGACGCCGACCAGCTCTCGCTCGCCCAGATCGAGCTCTCCATCGCCGAGCTGGCCCGCCGGGCCCGCGAGAACCGCATCACCATGGAGGACCTGGCCGGCGGGACCTTCACCATCTCCAACGGCGGCATCTACGGGTCGATGCTCTCCACGCCCATCCTCAACACCCCGCAGAGCGGCATCCTCGGCCTCCACCGGATCCAGAAGAAGCCGGTGGCCGGCCCCGACGACACGGTGGTGGTGCGCCCCATGATGTACCTCGCGCTCTCCTACGATCACCGGATCATCGACGGCCGGGAGGCGGTGGGCTTCCTCGTGAAGGTGAAGGAGCTCATCGAGGAGCCGAGCCGCCTCATGCTCGACGTTTGAGGCAGCCGCGGGGCGGGTGGCGCGGTAATGTCCGGCCCCATGGACTCCGACGCCTTCCGCAAGCTGGGACACGAGCTCGTCGACTGGATCGCGGACTACCGCGACCGGACGGAGTCGCTCCCGGTCATGAGCCGCGTCCGCCCCGGCGAGATCCGCGCCCGCTTCCCGGCCGAGCCGCCCGCCCGGGGAGGCCGCATGGCCGAGGCCGTGGCCGCGCTCGACGCCACCGTGCTCCCGGGGATCACCCACTGGCACCACCCGTCCTTCTTCGCCTACTTCCCCTCCAACGTGAGCTTCGCCTCCATCCTCGGCGACCTGGTCTGCGCCGGCCTGGGCGCGCAGGGGATGAGCTGGCAGACGTCGCCCGCCGCCACCGAGGTGGAGGAGGTGGTGATGGACTGGCTGCGCCAGATGGTGGGGCTGCCCGCCACCTTCACCGGCGTCATCCAGGACACGGCGTCCACCTCCACGCTCACCGCGCTCCTCTGCGCCCGCGAGCGCACCAGCAACTTCTCCCAGAACCGGGAGGGGCTGCAGGGCGGCGAGGCGCCCATGGTCGTGTACGCCTCCGACCAGGCCCACGCCTCCATCGAGAAGGACGCGCTGCTCGCCGGCTTCGGGAAGAAGCACCTCCGGCTCGTCGCCACCGATCGGGCCCACGCCATGCGGATCGAGGCGCTCGCCGAGGCCATCGAGGCCGACCGCGCCGCCGGCCTCCGCCCCTGCGCCGTCGTCGCCACCACCGGCACCACCGGGACCACCGCGCTCGACCCGGTGGCCGGCATCGCCGGCGTGGCCCGCCGCCACGGGCTCTGGCTGCACCTCGACGCGGCGCTGGCCGGGACGGCCATGATCGAGCCCGCCTACCGCTGGATGTGGCGCGGCGTGGAGGAGGTCGACTCGCTCGTCATGAACCCGCACAAGTGGCTGGGGGCCGGGTTCGACTTCTCCGCCTACTTCGTGCGGGACCCGCAGCACCTCGTGCGGGTCATGTCCACGAACCCGAGCTACCTGCGCACGGCGCAGGACGGGGAGGTCCGCAACCTGCGCGACTGGGGCATCCCGCTCGGGCGCCGCTTCCGCGCGCTCAAGCTCTGGTTCCACCTCCTCGACGAGGGGGTCGACGCGCTCCGGGCCCGCATCCGGCGCGACGTGGAGAACGCCCACTGGCTGGCCGACCGCATCGACGAGGCGCCCGGCTGGGAGCGGCTCGCCCCGGTGCCGCTGCAGACCGTCACCTTCCGTCACGTGCCGGCGGGCGTGACCGACGAGGCCGCCCTGGCCGCCCACAACCTGGCCATCGCGCGGGGGGTGAACGAGGGGGGGAGGGCCTACCTGACGCCGAGCCTGCTGAAGGGGCAGCAGACGCTCCGCGTCTCGGTGGGCGCCGAGCGCACCGAGCGACGCCACGTGGAGGCCCTCTGGGTCTTGCTCCAGGACGCGGCGCGGGCCGGGGAAGCCTGATGTCGATCGTGGTCGTCGACGTGGAGGCGGACGGCCCCATCCCGGGCAAGTACTCCATGGTCTGCCTGGGCGCGGTGATCGTGGAGCCGACGCTCTCGCGCACCTTCTACGGCCGCACCCGCCCCATCTCCGCGGAGTGGCTGCCCGAGGCGCTCGCGGTGAGCGGGTTCTCCCGCCCCGAGCACGAGGCCTTCGACGCCCCGCGGGAGGTGATGGCGCGCTTCGGGGCCTGGGTGGTGGAGAACTCGAAGGGGAAGCCGGTCTTCGCCTCCGACAACCTCGCCTTCGACTGGCAGTACGTGAACTGGTACTTCCACACCTTCCTGGGCGAGAACCCCTTCGGCTGGTCGGGGCGGCGCATCGGCGACCTCTACTGCGGCATGGTGAAGGACGGCTACGCCTCCTGGAAGCACCTCCGGAAGACCCCGTCCGACCACCACCCGGTGAACGACGCCAAGGCCAACGCCGAGGCGCTCCTCGCCATGATCGACATGGGGCTGAAGCTCCCCGCCCGGTAGGGCCCGGGGCCGCCGGGGCCGGGCCCGTCCCGGCCCTCGCGCGCCGTGACACGCGCGTGACGAGCGCCGAATAGGTTCCTCCCATGGCGTCTCCCGAAGCCGCACCGCGTCCGAAGCCGCTCCTCCGGGGCGTGTCCCACGAGATCGCCGCCGGCGTCGCGCTGGCGGGCCTGGTCGCACTCGTGCTCCTCGCCCCCGGCCCCCGCGCCCGCCTGGCCGCGGCGGTGTACGGGGGGAGCCTCGTGGCCCTCTTCTCGGTGAGCGCGCTCTACCACCGCCCCACCTGGAGCCCGCGGCTCAGGCTCTGGATGCGCCGGCTCGACCACTCGGCCATCTTCCTCCTCATCGCCGGCACCTTCACGCCGCTCTGCCTGCTCCTCGGCGACGGCCGCGCCCGCGCCATGCTCGCGGTGGTCTGGGTGGGGGCGGGGCTCGGCGTCCTGCGGGCGCTCCTCTGGCC
>JBAVCR010000483.1:0-2129 GCA_049586815.1 Anaeromyxobacteraceae bacterium | reverse complement strand
GGGGCGGGGCTGAAGGTGCTCGACGACCTCTTGGAGGAGAACGGTCTCATGCACGAACCCGGTCACCCGGCCCCCAGCGCGTGCGCCACGTCGGGGTGGAACTCGACGCCGAAGCCGCCGCCGGCGTGGACCAGGTCGCGCAGGTAGCGGCTCGCGCCGGCGAGGCGCAGCCCGGGGACCTCGCGGAGCAGGCGGGCGCCGGCGTAGTGCAGGTGGCGGACGCGGGAGAGGTCGACGACCACCAGCCTGCCGGCGGCGCGGGCCCGGGCGCAGGCCGCGGCCAGGCTCGCCAGCTCGGCGAGCGAGAGCTCCCCGTAGCAGCGGAGCACGGTGACGCCGGACTCTTCGCGGAGGACGTGCATGGCCTATCCGAAGAAGTCCACGACCTCGCCGGGCGGGATCTCCCGGGACATCTGGTCGTCGTAGGAGGCGCGGTCGAAGAGCTGGATGGTCCGGCCCATGCCGACCCAGACCACCTCCCGGGAGAGCTGGGCGAACTCGCGCAGGGTGGGGGGGACGAGGACGCGGCCGTGCACGTCGAGGTCCACCTCGTGGGCGGAGGAGTAGTAGCGGAGGATGTTGCGCTGGGCGCGGGCGTCGAGGGGGCTCGTGGCGAGCACCTTCTTCTCGAGCTCCTTCCAGACCGACTGGGGCAGCGCCTGCACGGCGCGCCAGTGCGGGTACTGGGTGAGGACGAGCTTCGTCTCCCCGGCCCCGGCCAGCAGGTCGCGGAACTTCACCGGGAGGCTGGTTCGCCCCTTGGCGTCGATCGCATGCTGGAAGGTGCCGAAGAACACGGTCTGTCCGATCCTGCCACTAAGATCCGCTGCGTGACACTTTCTCCCACCGACGGGTCGATCTACGAAGATCACCCCCCCGAAGTCAAGAAGCCCCGGAGAATCCCTGGGTTGCACTGCTCAGACGTCTAGCCGGTGATCGAGGGATTGGGGGAGGAGGGAAACTTACACCCAACCCGTGGTGTCCCTGCCGGGGCGTCCCCGCCCCTTGCGCCGGGACCCCTCCCCGTGGATGCTCCGGCGTCCCTTTCCGAAGGACCCCGAGGCCCCCGAATGACCACGCTCCAGGGCAAGACCCTCTTCATCACCGGCGCCACCCGCGGCATCGGCAAGGCCATCGGCCTCGCCGCGGCGCGCGACGGAGCGAACGTCGTCGTGGCCGGGAAGTCGAGCCAGCCCAATCCCAGGCTGCCCGGGACGATCCACTCCGCCGCCGCCGAGATGGAGGCCGCCGGAGGCAAGGCGCTCGCCCTCGAGCTCGACGTCCGCGACGACGCCGCGCTCCCGGTGGCCATGCAGAAGGCCGCCGAGCGCTTCGGCGGGATCGACGTCCTCGTGAACAACGCGAGCGCCATCTTCCTCGCCGGGACCGCGGCCACGCCGGCCAAGCGCTACGACCTCATGCAGCAGGTGAACGCGCGCGGGACCTTCCTCTGCACCCAGGCCGCGCTTCCGTACCTCGAGAAGGCGGCGAACCCGCACGTGCTCGTGCTCTCGCCGCCGCTCGACATGAGCCCGCGCTGGTTCGCCCCGCACGTGGCCTACACCATGGCCAAGTACGGGATGAGCATGTGCGTGCTGGGGATGGCGGAGGAGCTCCGCCCGCAGGGGATCGCCGTGAACGCGCTCTGGCCGCGCACCGTCATCGACACCGCCGCGCTCAACCTGCTCGGTGGGGAGGCGCTCGCCCGGCACGCCCGCCGGCCGGAGATCGTGGCCGACGCGGCCCGGGCCATCCTGCTGCGCGACGCGCGCAAGGTGACCGGGAACTTCTTCCTCGACGACGAGGTGCTGCGGGAGGAGGGCGTGACCGACCTGTCCGGCTACGCGGTGGTCCCGGGCGCCGACCTCGTGCCCGACCTCTTCGTCGACCCCGGATAGGTCCCGGCGCGCCGGAAACTGGCGCCCCGCCGCGCCCGGGGGGATCGTCGTCCCGATCCCGCCCGGTGCGCCGATGACCTTCCGGTACCGCTCCTTCTCGCTCGCCCCCCTCGCGCTGCTCGTCGGCGCGGCGCTCTTCGCCGCGGCCGCGCTGCTCGCCGCCCCGGGGAACGGGCCGGTGGCGATGCTGCTCCCCGCCCCGGCGGCCGCCGCGGGCGCGCTCCTCTGGCT
>JBAVCR010000482.1:0-4068 GCA_049586815.1 Anaeromyxobacteraceae bacterium | reverse complement strand
CCTGGGGGCCGGAGGCGGAGCTGCTCGAGCCTGCCGAGGGGCGCGCCCTCGCCCGGGAGATGCTGTCCCTCCTCCGGGATGGTCTCGCCGCGGGAGGCCGGCGGTGAAGAAGCCCCTCTCCCAGCTGCGGAAGATGCTGCTCCTCCTGCCGGCCGCCTGGAAGGCCGGGCCGTCCGGGCTCCCCATCGAACGGGCGGTGAAGGTCACCGGGGCCCGCGGGCGGCGCGAGATCGAGGAGATCGTCTCCGCCTTCGGGTTCCTGGAGCTCGGGCCCTCGATGCCCGACGACTTCCTCTCCGTCTCCGTCGAGGGCGACCGGGTGCACGTGGACAGCGCGCTGCGCTTCCTCGACCCGCTCCCCTTCTCGCTGCGCGAGGGTGCGGCGATGGTCGCGGCCCTCCGTCCCTTCGAGAAGGACGGCGGACGCACCGTGGCGGCCGCCATCCGCAAGCTGCGGCGGGCGGTGCCCGACCCGCTCCGGGCCACCGCCGACGAGCTCGCCCGGGCCACCGACTTCCCGGTCGGCCCTCCCGGCCCCTTCGCCGACGAGCTGACCCGGTCCATCGAGGGGCGGCTCGAGGTGGTGATCGACTACCGCGCCGAGGTGACCGGCAGCGCGGCGCCGCGGACGCTCGAGCCGCGGGCCCTCTTCCACCAGGACGGGCACTGGTACCTCGCGGCCTGGAACGTCGCCCGGGGCGAGGAGCACCTCTTCCGCCTCGACCGCATCGCCGCGGTGGCCGTGGGCGACCGGGTCTTCGGGGAGCACCGGGGGCCGCCGCTGGAACGCTACCGGCGCCGCCACCTCTACTTCGAGTCCGGCGCCGAGCGCGACGTGACGCTCCGGTTCCGGGGCGCCGCCGCGGAGCAGGCGCTCGAGCAGTGGCCGGACCGCTCCAGCCGCGAGCCGGACCGCAGCGTGCTCCTGCACGCCCGGGTCACGCCCGGGAACTTCCTGCTCGGCTGGGTCCTCGGCCACGGCGGCGAGGCGTTCGTGGAGGCGCCCGACGACGCGCGGGAGATGCTGCGCGCCCGCGTCGAGGAGCTCTCCCGGCTCTACGCGCCGTAGGTCCGCCGCCCCGTGTCCGTCCCCCGGGTAACGTCTCTCCGGGAGGTGACGGATGGACGAGAGATCGCAGGTGCGCGAGGTGCAGGTCGGGGCCGCCCCGGTCGCCGCCCCGGGTGGCTGGGAGTCCGTCGAGGCCGGGCTCGGCGCCGCGCTCGCCCTCCTGGACGACGAGATGCTCATCCTCTCGGCCCGGACGGGAAACCGCTACGTGCAGTTCGCCTCCAGCGCCGGCAAGGGGCTCGTCGTCGAGACCGGGAGCAACGCCTTTCTCGCCGAGGGGGACAGGCTCGACGCGGGGCAGCTGGCGGCGCTCCTCGGCCTGGGCTGGTTGCAGCCCACGCACGCACCCGACGCCTCCGAGCCGGTGGCGGGCGGCTCGCCGAACCACTTCCGGCGCTTCCGGGCCCCGGTTCCCTTCGCCGAGGTGGCCCGGCTCGCCGTCCGGACGCTCGTCGAGGTGCTGCGGGTGGGGAGCCCCGGCGAGCTCCGGTACAAGGCCTTCGACGCCGACGGCCACCCCGTCACCCTGCCCGGGCTCGGGCTGGAGCGCGTTCCCGCGCAGGAACGCCGGCCCGGAAAGGCCCCGCCCCGGGGGGCCGGGAGCGCCTTCGCCCGCCTCCGCACCCGCGTGCGCGCGGCGGCGCGCGCGGCCACCGGTCTCGGGGCGCTCGACTACGACGAGGAGGGGAACCTCCAGCTCCCGGTGGGCAGCCGCACCGGCTGGGTGCGCCCCTGCGACGGTCCGCTCTTCGTCCGGGTGCACGTCCACCTGCTCTCCGGCGTGGACGCCGACGAGGAGCTGCTCGCGCGCATGCACGCGGTGAACGCCCGCCTGCCGATGGCGCGGGTCATCCACACGGAAGGAAGCGTCTTCCTGGGCGTCGACTTCCCGGCCCTGCCCTTCCGCGCCGAGCACCTGGCGCAGGCCATCACCACGATCGCCCGGCTCGCCGACGGCGTGGTCTCCGACCTGCGCACCGCGGAGGACTCCGCGGAGGACGACGGCGTGGCGCCGAACTGAACCGGCCCCAGGACGGCGGGCCCTCACGGGAACACCGCCACGGCGACGGCGGCGGCAGCCGCGACGCCCACGAAGATGCGGGTGGAGGAGCCCTCCCCGTGCGGGGGCGTCACGCCCCGGACGGGACACCGTCGACGATCGATACCCGCGTGTCGTGCAGCAGGTCTCCGGCAGGATAGGAAAGGCAGGACCCCTCGCACCGGCGCGGCCCGGGAGTTCGCATGAGACTCGACGACGACGGCGACCGCAGCAACGTGGAGGACCGGAGAGGGTCCGGCCCCGGCGGCGTCCCGATGGGCGGGCGCGGCGTGCGCCTCGGGCTCGGCGGGACCGTGGTGGTGCTCGCGCTCTCGCTCTTCCTGGGACGCGACCTCTTCGCCGACCTGGGCGCGACCCCGGCCGGCGTCGGCGTGGGATCGCCCGCGCCCGCGGCCTCACCGGCGCAGGTGGAGCGACGGCAGGCGGCGGAGCAGAAGCTCGAGGCCACGGCGGTGGCTGCCTTCAACGACGCGCAGCGCACCTGGTCGCAGCTGCTCGCGCGGCGCCAGGGCGGCTACCCGGACGCGAAGCTCGTCCTCTTCTGGGACCAGACCCGGTCCGGCTGCGGCCAGGCCGGCGCGGAGATGGGCCCCTTCTACTGCCCCGCCGACGAGAAGGTGTACATCGACCTCGGGTTCTACCGGGAGCTCGCCACCCGCTTCGGCGCACCGGGAGAGTTCGCCCAGGCCTACGTCATCGCCCACGAGGTGGGCCACCACCTGCAGAACGTGCTCGGCATCGAGCCCCGGGTCCGCGAGGCGCAGCGGCGCGACCCGGCGGCGCGCAATTCCCTCTCCGTGAAGATGGAGCTGCAGGCCGACTGCCTGGCGGGCGTCTGGGCGCGCTCCGCCCAGTCCCGGCAGCTGCTCGACCCGGGCGACCTGGAGGCCGGGCTGCGCGCGGCGGCGGCGGTGGGCGACGACCGGCTCCAGAAGGCGGCCACCGGGCGCGTGTCGCCGGAGAGCTTCACGCACGGCAGCTCCGCCCAGCGCAGCCGCTGGTTCCGGAAGGGCTTCGACACCGGGCGGCTCGAGGCCTGCGACACCTTCGCCGCGGAGCCGTGACGCCCCACGCTCGGGAACCCGGTCCGCGGATGCGCCTCCACCTCGTCGACGGCACCTTCGAGCTCTTCCGCGCCCACTTCTCCCGGCGGCCGGACCGGCGGGCCCCGGCCGGCTGGGACGCGAAGGCCACGGTGGGGCTCGCCGGATCCCTGCTCGCACTGCTGCGCGACCCCGCCGAGGCGGTCACCCACATCGCCATCGCCTTCGACAACCCGATCCGCTCCTTCCGCAACGACCTCTTCCCCGGCTACAAGACCGAGGAGGGCGTGCCCCCGGAGCTCCTCGCCCAGCTCGACGCGGCCGAGGAGGCCGCCGCCGCGCTGGGAATCGTCACCTGGCCCATGCGGGAGCACGAGGCCGACGATGCGCTCGCCACCGCCGCCGCCCGCTTCGGGCAAGGCGTGGAGCAGGTCCGGATCCTCTCGCCCGACAAGGACCTGGGCCAGTGCCTGTCCGGACGCCGGGTGGTCCAGGTCGACCGCATCCGCGGCGTGGAGACCGACGAGGCGGCGCTGCGCGCCCGGCGGGGCGTGGGTCCGGAGAGCATCCCCGACCTGCTGGCGCTCGTCGGCGACGCGGCCGACGGCATCCCCGGGATCCCCGGGTTCGGCGAGAAGACCGCGGCCGCCCTGCTCGCTCCGCACGTCCACCTGGAGTCGATCCCCGAGGACCCGGCGCTCTGGCCGGCCTCGGTCCGCGGCGCCTCGCGTCTCGCCGCCGCGCTCGCCGCGGGCCGGGAGGACGCCCTGCTCTACCGGCGCCTCGCCACGCTGGTGCGCGACGTCCCGCTCTCCGAGGGGCTCGAGGACCTGCGCTGGCGCGGCATCCCGCGCGCCCGGTTCGAGGCCTGGTGCGAGGAGGTCGGGGCCGGGCCC
>JBAVCR010000481.1:0-2232 GCA_049586815.1 Anaeromyxobacteraceae bacterium | reverse complement strand
GAGCGGGACCGGGAGGATGCGGGCCAGGTTCTCGGGCGTGTCGGCGCCCACGTAGACCGCGCCGGCCCGGGCGTCGTAGAGCGCGAAGCGCCCGTCGCCCGCCACCAGCACCGCGGCCGGGTTGCCGAAGAAGTCCATCACCTCGACGCGCAGGCGCCCCGCCTTCTCCGCCGCCACCCAGGCGTCGAGCGAGCCCGACCGGTCCGGGGACGAGAGGGAGAGGCGCACCGCCCCGCGGCAGGACCGGACCGGGTCCTGCACGCTCCGCACCTGGCCGAGGAGCTCGGCCGGGTTCCGCGACAGGTCGGGCGGCGGGACCCGGGCGCAGGCCGCGGCCGCGGCGAGGACCAGGAGCGCGCCCTTCCTCACGCGTGCTCCAGCGCCTGCAGGAGGTCGGCGACGACGTCGTCCGGATCCTCGAGCCCCACCGACACCCGCAAGGTCCCCCGCCCGATGCCCTGCGCCTGGAGCTCGGCGTCGGTGGCGCTCCGGTGGGAGGAGATGACCGGGATGGAGGCGAGGCTCTCGACGCCGCCCAGCGAGCTCGCGCGGGCGACGAGGCGCAGGGCGTCGTGCACCCGGGCCACCGCGTCGTACCCTCCACGGACCGTGAAGGAGAGGACGCCGCCGCCGCCGCGCAGGAGGCGGCGCGCGAGCGCGTGGTCGGGGTGGCTCGGGAGGAACGGGTACATCACCCGCTCCACGCGGGGGTGCCCCTCGAGCGCACGGGCCACGCGGAGCGCGGTGTCGTTCTGGCGCAGCACCCGCACCTCGAGCGTCTTCATCCCGCGGAGGAGATCGTAGGCGGCTCCGGGGTCGAGGTTGCCCCCGGTGGTGCGTCGCATGGCGACGACCTCGGCGAGGAGCGCACGCGACCCGGCCACCGCCCCGCCCAGGTGATCGGAGTGGCCGTTCAGGAACTTGGTGGTGCTGTGCACGACGAGGTCCACGCCCAGCGGGAGCGCGCGGAGGTTCACCGGCGAGGCGAAGGTGGCGTCGAAGACGGTGCGGATGCCGCGGGCCCGGGCCGCCGCCGCCACCGCCGGCACGTCGGCGACCCGCAGGGTCGGGTTGGTGGGACTCTCGAAGACGAGGGCGCGGGCGCGGGCGGGCGCCGCCGCCACCGCCGCGGGGAGGCCGTCGAACGGGACCACGTGGATCTCCACCCCGAAGCGCTCGAGGACGTCGCGGGCGAGCCGCGTGGTCTGCCCGTAGAGGGTGTCGCAGACGAGCAGCGCGTCCCCGGCCCGGAGCGAGGCCTGGAGCGCGGCGGTGAGCGCGGCCATGCCGCTCGCGAAGCAGGCGGCGGCCTCGGCGCCCTCGAGCGCGGCGATCTTCCGCTCGGCCGCGATGACGGTGGGGTTCTCGAGACGCGCGTAGAGCCAGCGGCCCTCCGGGGCGTCGAGGTAGGCGGCAGCCTCGGCTGCGCTCGGGAACCGGTAGGTGGTCGCGAGGTAGACGGGGGTCGTCGTGGCGGGAACGGACAGGGTCTCCCCCTCGCCGGCGTGCACCGCCAGCGTTCCCAGCTTGGGCTCGGTCATGGGGGGATCCTATCCGTCAGGCGAGGATGCCGCCCAGGATGGCGCCGGCGAGCATCGGGACCACGTTCGCCACGACGAGCACGCCCGAGCCGAACCCGGCGATGGCCCCCAGGATCGGCATGCCGGTGAGCGCGGTGGCGAGGAAGAACATGAGGAGCCCCACCACCGCCGCCGGGACGAGCACCGCGACGATCGCCATCCCGGCCGATCCGGCCTTCCGCCCGCCCACCAGGCCGGCGATGAACATCCCGAGGATGGGCAGCCAGAAGAGGAGGAGCGAGAGGCCGAGCATCCAGGCCACTGCCGGGCCGAGCCGACCCTTCTCCTTCCCCGGCGCCGCCGTCCCGGTGACCGCCTTCGTCGCTCCCTTGCCGATGTCCGAGCCCTTGTCGTCCATGTGTCGTCCCCTTCCCTCTCAGAATAGCCGGGCCGCGCGCCCTTGCAGGTCCCGGGCGAGGCGTCTCGCCACCGCGTTCTCCGGCGCCCACCGCGGATCGGCGTCGGGCGCGGCCGCCACCTCGGCGAGCGCCCGGTCGAAGGCGGCCCGGTCCTGGAGCAGCACGAGGAGCGAGCCCGCCTCCGCCACCGGCGTGAGCAGGCAGCCCGGCCCGAGCGTGCGGGCCTGCTCGAAGTGTCGCCGGGAGCGGGCGGCGCCGCCTCCCGCGGCCGCCGGAAGCGCCGCCGTCCAGGC
>JBAVCR010000480.1:0-8759 GCA_049586815.1 Anaeromyxobacteraceae bacterium | reverse complement strand
AGGGCGAAGACGGTGAGGCATTCCAGCCGGGCTGCGGCCTGTGCGAGGTCCTCCCCCTGCGCGCGGGCGTGGTCGGCGATGGCGCGCAGCATGAGGGTGGTGGAGAGGGGCAGCTCCACCACGAGGCCCGGGAGGCCGAAGGCCCCGCCTCCCGCCCCGGCGGCGCCGGCGGCGACCCGGTGGAGCCAGTTGGCGGGTGGGTCGGGCTCCCCGTCCATGGTGCGGAGCGCGACCGAGAGGGCCCGGTCGAGCGCCGCGCCCGTGGCGCGGTGGATCTGGCGGGAGGCCGCACCGGGAAGGGCCGCCACGGCCGCCTCGATGGGCCGGCCGAGCAGGTCGGTCAGGCGGATCGCCAGCCCAGGGTTCTCGAGCACCTCGCGTGCCCGCGCCAGGGTCTCCCGGTCGGCGTGGTTCACGCGCGGGCGATCATCCGGGCAGCGGCGCCTGGCTCGCCAGCCACTCGTCCATGGCCTTCTTCATCTGCTTCGGCGTCAGGTCGGCCTTGTGGGTGGCGAGCGCCCAGCGGTGCCCCCACGGGTCGACGAGCGATCCGAACCGATCGCCCCAGAACATGTCGGCCGGCGGCATCACGGACTTCGCTCCTGCCGCGACGGCGCGCGCGAAGACCGCGTCCACGTCCTTCACGTAGTGCATGAGCGAGACGGGAGACCCGCCGAGCGCCAGCGGGGAGGGTGCACCCATCTCCGGGGCCTCGTCGCCGACGAAGAGGACGCGGTCGCCGAGCTTCAGCTCCGCGTGCATGATCTTGCCGTCCGGGCCGGTCATGCGGGAGAGCTCCTTCGCCCCGAAGGCCTTCTCGTAGAAGGCGATGGCCTCGGCAGCGCCGCGGAGGGCGAGCCCCGGGATGAGGCACCCGGACAGGCGCGGGATGGCCTCCACCTTCTTCCGGCCGGGCTTCCGGGCCGTCCTCCCCTTCGCGGAACCACTCGACCGGCGCGCCTTCGCGCCCTTCCTGCTCGCCATGGGACACCTCCGGAGCCGGTCCGGTCGGGCCGGCCGCGATCCCATAGCCGGCCGGCGCAGCGCCGCAACCCGGGGCGTCGCCAGGTCGGCTAGGATCCGGGGAATGGACGAGCTCAAGGCGTTCTTCGGCGGGGACCGCTTCGCGGCCCGGAGCGGCATCGTGCTCCTCGACGTCTCGGTGGGGCTCGCCCGGGCGCGGCTCACGGTGGGTCCCGAGCACCTCAACGCCGCCGGCGTGGTGCAGGGTGGGGCGGTCTTCACGCTCGCCGACTTCGCCTTCGCGGCCGCCAGCAACTCCCGCGGCAACGTGGCGCTCGCCATCGAGGCCCACGTCACCTTCCTGCGCCCCGTCCGGACCGGCTCGCTCATCGCCGAGGCCCGGGAGGAGGGGGGCTCGCGGCGCCTGTCGACCTGCACCGTTCGCGTCACCGACGACGCCGGGGGGCTCGTGGCGCTCTTCACCGGGACCGCCTTCCGGAAGGACGACCCGCTGCCGCTGCCCTGACCCGGTGCGTACCGCCATGGGGCGCGAAGCGGGGACGTGACGCGTGCTAGCCTTCGCGCACATGTCCGCCGCCCGCCCGACGCTCCGCGTGCTCCTCGTTGCGATCACGATCCTGGCCGCGGTTCCCGCCCGAGCCCAGACCGGGGGAAACCCGTCGGTCGTGCCGCCGAGCGCCATCCTCACCAATTACGACCGGGTGCTCATCGGGCAGGAGGAGGCCCTCGAGGCGGGCGCCTTCGTGGCCCGCGTCGGCGACTCCACCGCCGTCTGGTACAACCCGGCCGGCCTCGCGCTGGTGGACCGGTCCGTCATCGGGGCGAGCGCCACCGGCTACGAGCTCAACACCCTCGACCTGGGCGAGATCCAGGCCACGACCGGGAAGGTCACCCTCGCCCAGCTCCCCAGCTACTTCGGCGGCGTGCTCGGGAGGGACGTCCTGGGGTCCGACGCCTGGCGCATCGGCTTCGCGGCGACGAAGCCCACCTCCTGGACGGCGGCCCTGAACGGGGCGGCCCTCACCAATGCACCGGTCGTGTACTCGTCCCGGGTGAGCATCTCCACGCTCGAGCCGACCGTGGCGGCGAGCTGGCGCCCCGTGCCGTCGGTGCGGCTCGGGGCCGGGTTCGGGGTGGCCATCACGAGCATCTACCAGACCCAGATCCTCTCGGTGCGCAGCCAGCTCCTCGCCGCGAACGGCGCCATCCTCCGCACCGTGGACGCGAGCGGGGTGACCTGGGGCGTCCTCGGCACCGTGGGGGCGCAGTGGGACATCACCGACCGGCTCGTCGCCGGCATGAGCCTGCGCACCCCCACCGGGAAGATCCTCTCCACCGGCTCCCTCACCTACGAGTCGACCTCGATCCAGGGGACGACCTCGACCCAGTCCTACTTCCGCGACTCGAACGCGAGCTTCGCCTACAAGCTCCCCCTCGACCTGAACTTCGGGCTGGCCTGGCGGGAGAAGCGATTCGACGTGGAGTTCGACGTCCGCTTCCACTCGGGCATCACCCCCTACACCATGCTCGGCTCCGACGAGCCCGTCACCACGGTCGCCACCGACGCCTCCGGGGCGATCACCACCACCACCTCCCCGTTCCCCGGGATCACCTACGGCGCGCACCAGGTCTGGAACGTGGCGCTCGGCGGACGCTACGCCCTCGACGACTCCTGGAGCCTCCACGGGGGCTTCTACACGGACCTCGCCCCGGCCGACGAGAACACCGGCGCCGTCTTCCGCACGGTCAACCTCTACGGGCTCACCACGGGCGCGAAGCTCCGGGGCGAGAACCTCTCCGGCTCGCTCGGCGTGGGGCTCGGCTGGGGGAAGTCGGACGAGTTCACCCTCGGCGACTACGGGGGCTCGAGCCCGGTGAAGACCCACCTGTCGATCTTCAGCGTCTCCCTGCTCTACGCCATCAGCTACCGGTTCTGACCGCGCCGGGGCGGGGCGCTCCCCGCGGAGCGCCCCCGATCCCCGGGCCGATCAGCGGGAGGCGAGCGGGGTGGACGGCTCCCCGGCGGCCGCCCTGGCGGCGAGCAGCTGCACGTTCCTCCGCACCCGCCAGTCGATCGCCACCGGCACGTCGGCGTCGGAGGAGGGCTGGTACCCGGCCGCGCGGACCTCGACCGTGTAGCGCTCCGGCGGGAGCAGCGCGAGCACGTACTGGCCGCGCGCGTCGGTGGTGACCGACTGGGGGATCCACCCCGGGCTCGTGGCCGTCACGGTGGCCCCCGCGATGGCCTTGCCCGTATCACCGTCGGTCACCCGGCCGACCACCTGCCCGGTGATGTTCTGCGCGGAGGCGAGCCCGGCCCACGCCGCCGCGACCACGGCCACCACGATCCTCGTCGTCTTCCCTGTCGTCATGACGACCTCCTTTCCCGGTACGGAGGAGGATCGTGTCGGGATGTGACGTCCCGGGCAAGCCGGCCCCCGGTAAGGGTTCCTTGACCCCGGAAGGAGGGGGGAATGGACGGGCCGCCGGGCGGGGTTAAGGAGATGCGGTGGACGGGAGGACCATGGCGCGCAGGAACCGGAAGGACGATCCGAGGGAGAGCGACGTGACCCCGGAGGAGATCTACCTTCGGCGGCGCGACTTCCTGCGCCTCGGCGCCGCGGGCGCCATCGGGGCGGTGGCGGGGGCCCTGCCCGACCTCGCGGTCGCCGCGGACGACGGACCGTCGGGGGACGTGCTCCCGATCGCGCGCAAGGTCGACCTGGCCGGAGGCGAGTCGCCCACGCCCTGGAAGTCGGTCACGACCTACAACAACTTCTACGAGTTCGGCACCGACAAGTCCGACCCGGCGGCCCGGGCCGGATCGCTCCGCACCCGCCCCTGGACGCTCACCATCGACGGCGAGGTGGCACGGCCCTTCACCCTCGGCGTCGAGGAGATCCTGAAGCTCGCGCCGCTCGAGGAGCGCATCTACCGCTTCCGTTGCGTCGAGGCCTGGTCGATGGTGGTGCCCTGGGTCGGCTTCCCGCTCGCCGCGCTGGTGAAGCGGGCCGACCCCACCTCGAAGGCGAGGTACGTGGCCTTCGAGACCCTCCTCGACCGCGCCCAGATGCCCGGCCAGCGGAGTCGGACGCTCGAGTGGCCTTACACCGAGGCGCTCCGCATCGACGAGGCGGTGCACCCGCTCACCCTGCTCGCGGTGGGGCTCTACGGGCGCGTGCTCCCGAACCAGAACGGCGCCCCGCTCCGGGTGATCATCCCGTGGAAGTACGGCTTCAAGGGGGCGAAGTCGATCGTGCGCATGCGCGTCCTCGCCGAGCAGCCCGACACGACCTGGGCCATCATGGCGCCGCGCGAGTACGGCTTCTTCGGGAACGTGAACCCGGCGGTCGACCACCCGCGCTGGAGCCAGGCGAAGGAGCGCCGCCTGGGCGACTTCTTCCGGCGCGACACACTGCCCTTCAACGGCTACGGGGCCGAGGTGGCGGGGCTCTACGCCGGCCTCGATCCCAAGAAGCTCTACTAGTGGCGACGCCCCCGTCGCACCGCCGTCCGGCCGCGCGCTGGCAGAAGCCCGTCGCGGTGGCGGTGCTCCTGCTCCCGCTCGCCAAGACGGGCTGGGACGCCTTCCACGGCGGGCTCGGGGCGAACCCCATCGAGGCGGTGCTGAACCGGCTCGGCTTCTGGACGATGGTGATGCTCGCCCTCGCGCTCGTGCCGACCCCGGCGCACGATCTCCTCGGCCTCGCCTGGCCGCAACGGCTCCGGCGGGCGATCGGGGTCACCGCCTTCGCCTACGCGCTCCTCCACTTCCTGTTCTACGTCGGGGTCGACAAGTTCTTCGACCTCCGGACCATCGGGCAGGACCTCTCGAAGCGCCCCTTCATCATGGTGGGCTTCGCGGCGCTCCTCTGCCTCCTCCCGCTCGCCGTCACCTCCACCGACGGCTGGGTGCGGCGGCTCGGGTACCGCCGCTGGAAGCTGCTCCACCGGCTCGCCTACGTGGCGGCGGCGCTCGCGGTCGTGCACTTCCTCTGGCGGGTGAAGGCCGACGTGCGCCGGCCGCTGGCCTTCGCGGCGGTCTTCGCCGCGCTCCTCCTCGCCCGGGTTCCCGGCTGGCTCCGCTCCGCGCGGAGGGCGGGGGAGGGCGCTCGCTAGCCCTTCCGCGGTGCGGTCGGGTTCGGCACGGGTGGCGCGATCCGGCGGAGCGTGTTCCGGTCGGTGTGGCGGAAGGGATCCGGCCGGCCCGGGATCTGGAGCAGGGTCTCCTGCTCGTAGGAGAAGGTGCCGTCGCCGTTCACCGACACGGTGATGGACCACTCGATCGTCCGGTAGGCGTGCTCCAGGAACGGGTTCGAGCAGATGCCGTTCACGGTACTGCCCCTCGTGGCCCGGACCGTGAACTTGCGCGCGTCCGGCTCCGCCGGGCCCGTGGCCATGGCCACCTGGCCGCGCGGGATGGCGAGCGTCTGGTAGACGGTCTTCGTGGCCGGCTCCCAGAGCCAGTAGCCCACCTGGTCGTGGAAGGTCTCCACCTCCCCGGGCTTCACGATGTGGACGTGGTAGCGGAGCCCGAAGAGGAGCTGGGGCCCGTTCGTCTGGCCGTCGATGGGCTCGAGCTCGTACCGCTCCACGTACTCGTCCGTCTCCGAGCCCTCCGCGACCGGGTGGTCGTCGGAGCCCTTCCGCCCCTCCCAGGTCCCTGCCATGCCGGCGAGGGGTCCGAGGTTCCGGAGCGTGTCGGGATCGACGTCGGGCTCCGTGAAGATGTCTTCCGGGAAGTCGGCCATGCGGCATCCTACCCGGCCTTTCCGGGGCCGCCACGAAGTGGACGCAGGGGCTTGACCCGGCCGAGGCATACTGATAATGATTCTCAACATTGAATCAGCGGCCGGGTCCGCCGGCCGGAGGAAGTGCATGATCGTCTGCTCCTGCCGCGCCGTTTCCGATCGCGAGCTCCACATGGCCGCCGAGGCCGGCCGCTCGCTCGGCGAGATCGTCCGGGTCACCGGGGCCACCACCGACTGCGGTTGCTGCGCGGAGTCGGTCGAGCGTATCGTGGCAGCCGCTCGCCCTTGCCGGGACGTCCCCTGCGCGGGCTGCCCCAACGCCGGACAGGTCCACGCCGGGATTGCCGCCTAGCGGCCGAGGAGACACGACATGAAGGGTGACGCCAAGGTCATCGCGCTGCTGAACGACGTGCTCTGCAACGAGCTCACCGCCATCAACCAGTACTTCCTCCACGCGCGCATGTGCGAGAACTGGGGCTACGATCGGCTCTGGAAGAAGGTCCGCGCCGAGTCGATCGACGAGATGAAGCACGCCGACGAGGTCATCCAGCGCATCCTCTACCTCGACGGCCTCCCCAACCTGCAGAAGCTCGGGAAGCTCGAGATCGGCGAGACGGTGGTCGAGCAGCTGAAGAGCGACCTCGCCCTCGAGAAGCGGGCCATCCCCACGCTCAACGCCGGCATCGCGCTCTGCCGCGAGAAGGGGGACAACGGCACCGCCGAGCTGCTCGAGGAGATCCTCGTCGACGAGGAGGAGCACGCCGACTGGCTCGAGGCCCAGCTCACGCTGGTCGAGCAGGTGGGCGCGCAGAACTACCTCGCCGAGCAGATCAAGGAAGAGGAGTCGTAGGCCCGCGCCTGCGGTAGCATCCGCCCGTGGCGCGGGCGCTCGACCCCATCGCGGAGGAGCTGCTCGCCGGCTGGCGGGCCTTCGCGCTGCCGGGCGGCGAGGAGGCCGCCCGCGCTGTGCGCGCCATCACCTGGGAGGAGGAGGGCGAGCTCCGTGCCTCCCCGAAGGCGCGGTGGATCCCCTTCACCGCCCGCCACCGGGTGGAGTCGGCTGCCACCACCTTCCGCTGGGACGCCAGGATCGGCGCCGGCGCGCTCACCCGTACCGCGGTGACCGACGCCTGCGACGACGGGCACGGCTGGTCGGTCGCCCGGGCCGCCGGCATCCTCCCGGTGGCGCGGGTCGAGGGACCCGAGATGGACCGGGGGCAGGTCCAGCGCTGGCTCGCCGACCTGGGACGCTGCCCGCCCGCGCTCCTCGTCCATCCCCGGCTCGAGGCCTCGTCGGTCGGGGGGCGCTGGCTCCGGCTCCGCGATGCGGCGGGCCCGCCCGATGCCGTGGTCGAGCTCGAGCTCGGCCCGGAAGGTGGGCCCATCTCCATGCGGGGCGTCCGCCCCTCCCTGCAGGGACGGAGGTTCGTGCTCCGCCCCTGGTCGGGCCGGATGGGGGCGCCCCTGGAATGGGAAGGATTCCGCTTGCCCACGGCCCTCGAGGCGAGCTGGACCTATCCGGAGGGGGAGTTCGTCACCTTCCGGGGCGCGGGGAAGCCCATCCGGGCCGAGCGCTGATCGGGGGGGGCCCTCCACCGGCACGAGGCGTAGGCTCGGAGCATGACCGCGCCGGGGGAGCCGCGAGGTCTGACCGGGGCCGAGGCCGCGGCGCGCCTCGCCGCCGAGGGCCCGAACGAGCTCACCCGTCCGGGAGCGCGGGGAATCCTCCACACCGTCGCCGACGTGCTGAAGGAGCCGATGCTGCTCCTCCTCCTCGCGGCGGGGACGATCTACCTTCTCCTCGGCGACCGGGAGGAGGCGCTCGCGCTCCTCTTCTCGGCGGGCGTCGTCATCACCATCACGCTCGTGCAGGAGCGGAAGACGGAGCGGGCGCTGGCCGCGCTCCGCGACCTCGCGAGCCCGCAGGCGCTCGTGGTCCGCGACGGGGAGCGGGTCCGGGTCCCGGGCCGCGCGGTGGTGCGCGGCGACCTGCTCGTGCTGGGGGAAGGTGACCGGGTCGCCGCCGACGCACGGCTGGTCGCATCGGCCCACCTCGAGGCCGACGAGTCGCTCCTCACCGGCGAGTCGGTCCCGGTGCGGAAGCGGGTCGTGGAGGGGGAGGCGCCGGCCGCGCGCCCGGGCGGAGACGACCTGCCCTTCGTCTACGCCGGGACGCTCGTCGTGCGCGGCCACGGGGAGGCGGAGGTCCTCGCCACCGGGGCGCGGACGGAGATGGGGCGCATCGGCGCCGCGCTCGCCGGCATCGAGGTGGGCCGGACGCCGCTCCAGGTCGAGGTCTCGCGCCTCGTGCGCATCATGGCGGCGGTGGGCGGCTCGGCCTGCGTGGCGCTCGTCCTCTTCCACGGACTGCGCCGAGGCGAGTGGATGGAGGGCTTCCTCGCCGGGATCGCGCTCGCCATGGCGGCGCTCCCCGAGGAGTTCCCGGTCGTCCTCACCATCTTCATGGCCATGGGTGCCTGGCGGATCTCGCGGAGCCGGGTGCTCACGCGCCGCCTCCCCGCGGTGGAGGCACTCGGGGCGGCGACCGTGCTCTGCACCGACAAGACCGGGACGCTCACCGAGAACCGCATGCGGGTGGCGCGGCTCTGGACGCCCGCGACGGGCCCGGTGCCCACCGGCGCCGCCCTCCCCGAGGAGGTCCACGAGGTGGTCGAGTACGGGATCCTGGCGAGCCAGCCCGAGCCCTTCGACCCGATGGAACTCGCCTTCCACCGCCTGGGAAGCGAGGCGCTCTCGGGCACGCCGCACCTCCACGAGCGCTGGAGGATCCTGCGCGAGTACCCGCTCTCCCCCGCGCTCCTCTCCGTGGCGCAGGCGTGGAAGTCTGCCGAGACGGGCGGCGTGGTGGTGGCGGCGAAGGGAGCGCCCGAGGCGGTGGTGGAGCTCTGCCACGCCGGGCCGGACGAGGCGCGGGAGGCGCTCCAGGCCGCCGCCGCCATGGGTGCGGACGGGCTCCGGGTCCTCGGCGTGGCCCGCGCGCTCCACGGGGGCGGAGAGCTGCCC
>JBAVCR010000479.1:0-5413 GCA_049586815.1 Anaeromyxobacteraceae bacterium | reverse complement strand
GGGCCCGGCGCCTCGCGCGCATGGAGCCGCCGGACGCCGTCGCGCTCCTCGGCGAGCTGGTCGCGAGCGGGGGCGAGCCATGGGCCAAGGCCGCCATCGCCGCCGTCGGCCAGGCGCTCCGCGAGCCGGGCTCGGCGGTGGGCTACGAGTGGCGGGCGGCCGCCTACGCGGAGGCCCGGCACCGGGAGCTGCCGCACGTGGCCTCCCTCTTCCTCTCCCCCGGTCCGCGACGCGCCTTCGAGGAGCCGCGCGACAAGGCGGACCCCGTCGCGGCCCGCCTCTCGCTCGGGCACAAGAAGGCCTTTGCCCGGATGCGCCGCGACCCGGATCTGCTCGCCCGGCTCGCCGCCGAGGGGGACCCGTCGGTGATCCGGGAGCTGCTCCGGAACCCCCTCGTCACCGAGGCGGTGGCGGTGCGGATCGCCGCGCGCCGGCCCGTCCGGCCCGAGGCGCTGCGGGCGCTCCACGAGGACCGCCGCTTCCGGACCCGGCCCGCGGTCCGCCGTGCGCTGGCCCGCAACCCGTACGTGGAGACCGAGATCGCGCTCCACATCCTCCCGACGCTGCCGGTGATGCTGCTCGAGGAGATGGCCGACGACGGCACCCTCCACCCCGCGGTGCGGGAGGCGGCGCGCCGGATCGCGGAGGAGCGAAAGGACCGAGGGCGCTAGGACTTCTTCGACTCGGCGGGCGCCGGGCGGGCCGAGGACGCCTGCTGCGGGGCGCCGGAGAGCTTCTCGGGGTCGCCCTTCGGGGGCGTCACGTCGATGGAGTCGTCACCCGTGCCGGTGGCCTTCCGGAAGTTCCGGATGCCCTTGCCGAGGGCGTCGCCGAGCTGCGGGATCTTGTTCGCCCCGAAGATGAGCAGCAGGACGACGAGTACGATGAGAATCTCGCCGAAACCGAGTCGCATGGCGGTTAGCATACGCCCCGTGACCGATGCTCGCTACCCTTCCGTGGAGGGCCGCCCCCTCGTCCTCGGCCACCGGGGGGCGAGCGACGAGGCGCCCGAGAACACGCTCGTCGCCTTCCGCCGCGCCCTCGATCGCGGCGCCGACGGGTTCGAGCTCGACGTGTGGCGCTGCGGGAGCGGCGAGGCGGTGGTCATCCACGACCCCGACGCGGCCCGGACCGGGCAGTCGCCGGCGCGCATCCGGGAGACGCCGCTGACGCTTCTCCGCGAGCTCGACGTCGGGCTCTGGAAGGGGGACGGCTTCCGCGGGGAGCGGATCCCCACGCTCGCCGAGGTGCTCGAGGAGTTCCCGGGCGCGATCGTGAACGTCGAGCTGAAGAGCGGACGCCTGCCCGACCCGGGGCTTTCGGTGGTGGTGGCCCGGACCCTCCGCCAGCAGCGGGCCGAGCCGCGCGTCGTCGTCTCCTCCTTCAGCGCCTCGCTCCTCGGGGCCTTCCGCGCCATCGCGCCCGACGTGGCCACGGGCTACCTCGTCGCCCCCGGAGCGCTCGCGACGGTGCGCGCCGCCGCCGTCGTCCGGGCCCTCCGGCCGGAGGCCATCCACCCGGCGCTCGAGCTCGCCACCGACGAGCGGGTCGAGGACTGGCGGCGCGCCGGGCTCGCCGTGCTCGTCTGGACGGTGGACGACCCGGCCGCGGTGGAGCGGCTCTCCCGGCTCGGCGTGACCGCCGTGGTGAGCAACCGCCCCGGCGTGGCGCGCGAGGCCGTCCGGCGCGCGACCGGATACTAGAGCGGCTTCACCGGCGCGAGCGCCGCCGCGAGCCCGGCCGCGTCGGTCGCCGGGAGCTGGCAGGCGCCTCCCTCGCAGACGTAGGCCGTGGGCCGGCCGTCCTGCGCCACCCGGTTCCGGGCGATGGACGCCACGCGGCCGAGCGCGTCGAGTGCCTCTCCCTCGGCCGCGCCGGTGAGCGCCCGGTTGGGGAGGAATGCGTTCCGCAGGACGTCGATCATGGGAGCCGGGGCCGCGCCGCCCGCGGGCCAGACCAGCACCACCTCCGGCGCGGCGTCGGTCAGGAAGTCGAGCGCGAGGAGCATGTCGTGCAGGGCGGCCGGCTGTCGCTCCAGGGTCTCGGCGTGGGCCTCGAGCGCCCGGGTCGCCACCCGGCGCCAGCGGTCGTCGCCCGTGAAGGCGTGGAGCCGGAGCGCGTTCAGCGTCGCCACCGAGGCGCCGCTCGGCTCGGCCCCGTCGTGCCCCGGCTTCTCGCGGGCCACGAGCCGCTCGTGGTCCGGGCCGGTGCGGAACCACCCGCCGGCGGGATCGGCGAAGAGCTCCTCGCACTGCGCGGAGAGCTCGAGGGCGGCGGCGAGCCAGCGCGGATCGAAGGTGGCCTCGTGCAGGTCGAGGAGCCCCTGGGCCACGAAGGCCTGGTCCTCGAGGAACCCGGGGCCGGAAGTGCGCCCGGCGCGGAAGCTGCGCTGGAGCCGCCCATCGACGCGGAGCCGGGAGAGGGCGAAGTCGGCCGCCCGGGCGGCGGCGGCCACGAAGCGGGGCTCGGGGAGCACGCGTCCCCCCGTGGCGAGCGCCGAGATCATGAGCCCGTTCCAGGCCGCGAGGACCTTGTCGTCGAGGAGCGGCCGGGGGCGCTCGAGCCGCTCGCGGTAGAGGATCTCCCGGGCCGGGGCGAGCGCGTGCCACCCGGCCTCGTCGGGGTGGGGCACGTGGAGGACGTTCACGCCCTCGAAGTTGCCCCGCGCGGTGACGCCGTAGAACGCGGCGAAGCGGGCCGCGTCCCCCTTCAGGATCTGGCGCAACTCTCCCTCGCTCCAGACGAAGAAGCGCCCCTCCTCGCCCTCCGAGTCGGCGTCGGTGGCGGACCAGAACGCCCCCTCGGGCGAGGTCATCTCCCGCAGCACGTAGTCGAGCGTGGTGCCGAGCACGCGGGCGAGCGCCGGGCGGCGCGTCACCTGCCAGGCCTCGGCGAAGGCCACGGCGAGGAGCGCGTTGTCGTAGAGCATCTTCTCGAAGTGCGGGACGAGCCAGTGCTCGTCGACGGAATAGCGGTGGAAGCCCCCGCCCACCTGGTCGTGGATGCCGCCCGCGGCGATCCGCTCCAGCGTGAGCACGGCCATCTCCAGCGACCGGGCGTCGCCGGTGCGCCGGTGGTGCCGCAGGAGGAGCCGCACCGGGAGGCTGGAGGGAAACTTCGGGGCGCCGCGCAGGCCGCCGTTCTGCGGGTCGAAGACCCGCGCGTAGAAGGAGGCCGCCGCCCGCAGCGGCTCCGTCCCGGGGAGCTTTCCCCCGGCGGGGCCGCCGGACATCGCGCCCTGGATGGCGTCGGTGATGGACCGGGCGGCCCGCTCCACGCGGTCCGGATCGCGCCGGTGGATCTCGGCCAGGTCGCGGAGCAGCGAGGCGAAGCCCTTCGGCGCGCCCCGGTCGCCGTCGCGCGGGGGGAAGTAGGTGCCGCCGAAGAACGGCCGGCGATCGGCGTCGAGCCACACGCTCATGGGCCACCCCCCGTGGCCGTTCAGCGCCTGGACCGCCGTCATGTAGACGGCGTCGACGTCGGGCCGCTCCTCCCGGTCGACCTTGACCGGGACGAAGCTCTCGTTGAGGAGCCGGGCGATCTCCGGGTCCTCGAAGGACTCCTCCTCCATGACGTGGCACCAGTGGCAGGTGGCGTAGCCCACCGAGAGGAAGACCGGGCGCCCCGTGCGGCGCGCCTCCTCGAAGGCCTCGTCGCCCCACGGGTGCCAGTCGACCGGGTTGTGGGCGTGCTGGCGCAGGTACGGGCTCGTCTCGGTGATGAGCCGGTTGGTGAACCGGGGCGTCTGCCCGTCGCGGTGGCGGGTGCGGGGCTCGTAACCGGGCGGGAGGGCGGCGAGGGCGGCCGAGATGCGCGCTGCGACCTCGGGCGGGAAGGGCTGCGCCCCGGGAGGGGCGCGGACGTCGTCGGGCAAGTCGGGCCTCCGGAGCGGGGACGGCAGCCGCTCCGATCGCCATAACCGCGCCGATCAGCGCGCGCGAGGGGTTCCGACGAGGAAGGTGGCGGCCGGTCCGTGCGGCCGGGCCCGCTCCACCCGCCAGTCGAGCGATCCGGGAAGGTCCCGGCTGAGGGCGAGGAGCTCCTCCGGCCGGTAGCAGCGGAGCACCGACACCACGCCGTCCCAGAGGACGAGGAGCGGCACGATGGGCAGGAGGTAGGTGAAGACGATCCGCGCCGGCGAGAGCGGGCGGAGCAGCGGGGTCACGAGCCACACGAGGACCGGCGAGAGGAGCACGCCCAGGAGCCCCAGCGCGCTGCGCTCGACGGCCTCCCCGGCGAGGAAGGGCACCCCGTGCAGGGAGGCGTCGGCGAGCACCGCGCGCGCCGCCCCGGGAGGCAGGTGGTGGAGGCCGTCGAAGACGGTGCGGACGCCCGCCAGGGAGACGGGGACGTGGTCCGCCGGCACGGGGCCCGGGTGCCCCTCCACGCCGCGGGGCGCCGCCGACGCGAGCCACCGCCACGTCGAGGCGTCGGGGTGGAGGTCGGTGAGGACGACGTGGACCGGGTTCCCCAGCGCCTCCTCGACCCGGGGCGCCAGCGCCGGCCAGGGACCTCCGGCGCCCGAGCAGAGGTCGACGACCCGGTCGGTGCCGGCGGTGCGAAGCAGCATCGCGATCCGGGGAGCGGCGGGCTCGAAGAGGCGGGAGAGGGTGAGGACGCCGCGCAGGTAGTCGCCGAGCCACCGGCGCAGGGGCCGGGGCAGCCCGGGCAGGTCGGTGAACTCGAAGAGCTGGAGGCGCGGCCACGGCGTCGGCGGCAGTCGGAAGTCCACCACCGTTCACCCCTTGATGACGCCGAGCGGCTCGAGGCGGGCCACGATGCGCGAGAGCCCGGCGCGCTCCACCACCGACACCACCCGCGAGACGTCCTTGTAGGCCTCGCTCATCTCCTCGGCGAGGGTCTTCTTCCCCTTCGAGATGACCTCGATCCCCCGGTCGGCGAGCTCGCGGTGGATGGAACGGCCCCGCGCCCTCTTCATGGCCTGGTGACGGGAGAGCACGCGCCCCGCGCCGTGGCACGAGCTGCCGAAGGTCTCGGTCATGGCCCCCGCTGCGCCGGCGAGGACGTAGGAACACCGCCCCATGTCGCCGGGGATGAGCACCGGCTGCCCGACCTCCCGGTAGGCCTCCGGCACCCGCGGGTCGCCGGGGCCGAAGGCCCGCGTCGCCCCCTTGCGGTGGACGAGGAGCCGGCGCGATCGCCCGTCCACCAGGTGCTCCTCGTGCTTCGCGACGTTGTGGCAGACGTCGTAGACCACCCGGGCCCCGAGGTCCCGATCGGACATCCCGAGCGCACGCTGCAGCGCCCGGACGGAGAGGCCGGTCATCACCTGACGGTTCGCCCAGGCGAAGTTGGCGGCCGCGCTCATGGCGGCGAGGTAGGCGCGCCCGGGACCGCTCCGCACCGGCGCGCAGGCGAGCTGCGGGTCGGGGATGGCGGCGTACTCCGGGCC
>JBAVCR010000478.1:0-7396 GCA_049586815.1 Anaeromyxobacteraceae bacterium | reverse complement strand
CTCCAGGCTCGCCTCGACCGGCGGCGCGGCTCCCGCCTCGGCGCCGGCCTCGCCGCCCTCGGGCGCGGCGGTCCCGCCGGTGAGCGCCTTCACCTCCTGCTCCTCGGCCTCCTGCTCGGTCGGGACGTCGGGCACCCGCTCGGAGTGCTCGCCCTCGGTGAGCTCGAACTCCTCGGAGAAGTCCGGGTCGCCGTAGACGTCGCCGACGTAGAGGAACGCGGCCTTCTCGAGGCCGATGTCGACGAAGGCGGCCTGCATGCCCGGGAGGACCCGGACCACGCGCCCCTTGTAGATGTTGCCGACGATCCCCTTCTCGCGCTTTCGCTCGAGGTAGTACTCGTGGATCGTGCCGTTCTCGACCAGCGCCACGCGCGTCTCCGCGCCGGCGGCGTTGATCACCAGGATGCTGTTGCCTGCCATGTGGGACCTCGCCTGCCCGGTCCGGACGCGGGGAAGGCGAGGCCACGTTCTGGCCGCGAGCGCGGGCGCCCCGGTGGTGCCGGGGGCCGCGGATCGACTGTCGAGCCGATGCTCAAGTTCGCATTCCCTGCGCCCGGCGGAGCCGCGACGTGCGCGACCCTCGTCCGGGCTCTAGAAACCGTTTCGTCTCAGGCGTCTGCGTAGCGCGGCGATCGCGGCTGGAAGCCGCGCGGCATCTCGGCCGCCCGCGCGAAGCTGACACCTTCCTTCAGGACCTTGACTCCTCTGGGTGGCGTCCCGTCACCGAACACGGCTGCCAGCACCTCGGCTGGCTTGGCGCTTCCCGACGGGTCCGCCTTCAAGCTGAACGCGACCCGGCCTGGCCCTTCGACCGACAGGTGGGTCACCATCTCCTTCAAATCGATCTCCCTCGACTTCGGCGCCGCAGATCTCTCTTTCCGCTTCTTCTCGCGGACCTTGGGTGGCGCGACCCTGCGCACCACCGAGCGGTCCGATGCATGAAACTCCTCGATCTTCCGGGAGAGCGCATCCGCGCTCCAGCCCTGGGGGAAGTCTACCCTGTAATGGACCGCGCGCACGGACTCCGACAGGGAAGCGGCCCGGGCATCGATCTCCCGGGCCTCGAGGAAGGTGAGCCCCTCCGGCAGGGCGGCGGCCAGCGCTGCACCCACCGGGGTCGGATCGTGGTGCCCGATGAGCTCCAAGTCCAGGAATTCCGCGGTGCTGGCCACCCCCACGGGGAGCGCCGGCCCGAAGGAGACCCGCGGTTTCGGGTGATATCCCTGGGAGTAGGCCACCGGGAGCCCCGCCCGCCGGACCGACCGCAGGACGGCGTGCATGACCTCGAGGTGGGATAGGGCGACGAGCCTGCCCTCCTTCGCGTAGCGGACCCGGACGTGGGTCCGGACCGGGGTCTCGCGCGGGGGCGGAGGGGGTGGCTCCGCCTTCACGTAGTCCTCCGGGAGGTGGACCCGGTTCTTCACCACGTCGTAGTCGCAGGCGCCGCAGACGCTGCACGGCTCGAGGACGCAGTCGGGAACCTCGGCCAGGTTGCGGGCCGCGGCGAGCTGCTTCTGGAGGTAGGCCTTGGAGACGCCGCAGTCGATCCGGTCCCAGGGGAGGACCTCGTCCATGCGGCGGCGGCGGTAGACGAACCAGTCGAGCCCGACGCCGTGAACGCGCTCCATCTCGGCGAAGGCGGCGGTCCAGCGCGACTCGTCGAACCACTCGCTCCAGCCGTCGAGGCGCTGCCCGGCGCGGAAGGCGTGGAGCACCGCCGTGCCGACCCGGCGGTCCCCGAGCGCGAGCGCCCCCTCCACGGCGGCCTGCCGGGAGTCGTGCGGCTTGAAGGAGATGGCGCCGCTCCGTCCACCCAGCTCGGCGGTGACGAGCGCCTGGCGCCGCCGGGTCTCCTCCGGCGTGATCATGGGCTCCCACTGGAAGGGCGTGAAGGGCTTCGGAACGAAGGTGGAAGCGCCCAGGTTGATGGCGGCGGAACCCTTGCCGGGCGGGAGCGCGCGGCGGGCCGCGCCCAGGCAGCGCCGCGCCAGGCGGGCGATGGCCACCACGTCCTCGTCCCGCTCCTCGGGCAGCCCGATCATGAAGTAGAGCTTGAGGAGCGACCACCCGTTCTTGAAGATCGACTCCACCGCCGCGAGCAGGTCCTCCTCGCGGTTCCCCTTGTTGATGACGGCGCGCATGCGCTCGGTGGCCGCCTCGGGCGCGAGCGTGAAGCCGGTCTTGCGGACGCGGGCGATCTTCTGCGCCAGCGCGTCGTTCATGGTCTCGGTGCGGAGCGACGGGAGCGAGAGGGCGATCTTCTCGGTCTCGTAGCGGTCGAGGAAGTCGTCGAGGAGCGGGTTCAGGCAGGCGTAGTCGCCCGAGGAGAGCGAGAGCAGCCCCACCTCCTCGTAGCCGGAGGCCCGGAGCCCCTGCTCCGCCACCCGCAGCACCGTCGCCGGGCTGCGCTGGCGCGTGGGGCGGGTGATCATCCCGACCTGGCAGAACCGGCAGCCCCGCGTGCAGCCCCGCTGCAGCTCGATGGGGAGCCGATCGTGGACGGTCTGCATGAACGGGACGACCGGCCGCTCGTAGGCCGACGTGGAGAGCGTGTCGATGTCCGGGACCACCCGGCGGACCACCGTCTCGTAGCCGGGCAGGAGCGGGTCCATGGCGACGAGCGCCCGGGTGACGGGGTCGAAGCGCGGGGCGAAGAGGGACGGGACGTACAGCCCGGGCACGCCGGCGAGGCGGCGATGCAGGGCGGCCCGATCCTCCCCGCTCGCCTTCCAGTCGCGCACGGCGTCGGCGATCTCGTGGACCACGTCCTCGCCGTCGCCCACCGCGAAGGCGTCGAAGAAGTCGGCCACCGGCTCGGGGTTCATGGCGCAGGGGCCGCCGCCCACCACCACCGGGTCGGAGGCGCCGCGCTCGCGGGCGAGGAGCGGGATGCCGGAGAGGTCGAGCAGCGCGAGCGCGCTCGTGTAGGCGAGCTCCGACTGGAGCGTGATCCCCACCACGTCCATGGCGTGGACCGGGGAGCGCGACTCCAGCGTGAAGAGCGGGTGCCCGTGTGCCCGGAGCATCGTCTCCATGTCCGGCCAGGGCAGGAAGACGCGCTCGCAGGCCACGTCGTCCCTGTCGTTCAGGCCGTGGTACAGGAGCCGGAACCCCAGGTTCGACATCCCGACCTCGTAGGTGTCGGGAAAGCAGAGCGCGAAGCGGAGGCGGACCCGGGACGGGTCCTTGCGGATGCTGCCGAACTCGCAGCCCACGTACCGGGAAGGCTTCTGGGCCGCGAGGATGATCTCGTCGAGGGAGAGTCGGGTCGTCATGTCGTCGGGCGGCGGGTTCGAACCGCCGGTTGCCCGTGTCCGCGGCCGCGCCTGCGGCCGCCGGGGTACCGGGACCTAGCACGCCCGGGACGGGCCGGGCAAGGGAGCGGCCTACCGCAGCACGGCGAACGGGCCGGACGCTCCGGCGGGGCGCTCCCAGGTGATCTCCACCGCCTCGACGCGCGCCGCGGGAGGGCCGCGCCGGCAGAAGGCCACGAGGGCCTCCACCGCCGGCCGGCCGCCCTCGGCAATCACCTCCACCGAGCCGTCGGGCAGGTTGCGCACCGCGCCTCCGACCCCGAGCCGGTTCGCCTCGTCGGCCGTCGCCTGGCGGAAGAAGACGCCCTGCACGAGCCCGGTGACGCGGAGGTGGACCCGGACCCGCTCCGGCCCGGTCACGGCAACTCCTCCCCGAGCAGGCGCAGGAACCCCTCCTCGTCGACGATGCGGACCCCGAGCTCGCGGGCCTTCTCCGCCTTCGACCCGGCGTCCTCCCCCTCGACGACGAGGTCGGTCTTGCGGGAGACGCTGCCCGAGACCTTCCCCCCGCGCCGCTCGATCTCGGCCTTGGCCTCGTCGCGGGAGAGCTTCGAGAGCCCTCCGGTGAGGACCACCGTCTTGCCGGAGAAGACGCCGCCGCGCTGCGCCTCCTCGGCCGCCGGGCGCACCCCGGCCTCGACGAGCCGCTCGACCACCTTGCGATTCTGCGGCTCCTCGATCCAGGCCCGGATCTCCCGCGCCGTCTCCGGCCCCACGTCGCGCACGCCCTGCAGCTCGTCCTCGCTGGCGGCGAGGAAGCGATCGAGCGTGCCGAAGTGCCGGGCCAGCGTGGCCGCGGTGGCCTCGCCCACCTGCGGGATCCCGAGACCGAAGAGGAAGCGCCGAAGCGCCGCTCCCTTCGAGCGCGTGAGCGCCTTCTGGATCCGCTCCGCCCGGAGGGCGCCGAGCTTCACTGCCGACCCGCGCTCCGTCTCCGCGATCTCCATGGCCGCCCAGGTCCCGGCGGGGAGCGCGTAGAGGTCGGCGAAGTCGCGCACGTGGCCGTTCGCCACCAGCGCCGCCGCCACGGCGTCGCCGAGCCCGTCCACGTCGAGGGCGCGCCGCTGGCCGTAGTGGGTGAGCCGCCCCACGAGCTGGGCCGGGCAGGCGGCGCCGGTGCAGCGGTAGACCTTCTCCCCCTCCTCGCGGACGACGCGGGCGCCGCACTCCGGGCATCGATCCGGGAAGACGAACGGGCGCTCGTCCCCGGTGCGCCGCTCGGTGATGACCTTCACCACCTCGGGGATCACCTCCCCGGCGCGGCGGACGAGGACCGTGTCGCCGATGCGCACGTCCTTGCGGCGCATCTCGTCCTCGTTGTGGAGCGTGGCCCGGGACACGGTGGCGCCGCCGAGCCGCACCGGGGTCACCTCGACCACCGGGGTGAGCACGCCGGTGCGCCCCACCGAGGCCCAGATCCGCTCCACCCGGGTGGTCTCCTCCTGCGGGGGGTACTTGAAGGCCACCGCCCAGCGGGGAAACTTGCTCGCCGCGCCGAGCCGCCTCTGGAGGTCGAGGTCGTTCACCTTCACCACCAGGCCGTCGGTGTCCCAGGGGAGCGAGAAGCGGCGCTCGGCCATCTCGTCCTTCCAGGCCTTCACCGCGGCGATGCCCTTGCAGGTGCGGTTCTCGGGGTTCACCGCGAAGCCCATGGCGGCGAGCGCGTCGAGCTTCGCGGCGTGGGTGGTCCACGGCGCGGCCCCGGGCACGAGCGCCTCGTAGGCCACGAAGGAGAGCGGGCGGGTCGCGGTGACGCGCCAGTCGAGCTGGCGGAGGGAACCGGCGGCGGCGTTGCGCGGGTTGGCGAAGGGCTCCATCTCCGGCTTGCGCCCGGCCCGGCGGGCCTCGTCGGCGCGCCGCTCGATGACCCGGTTCATGGCCTGGAAGTGCTCCTTCTGGAGGAGCACCTCACCGCGCACCTCGACGCGGGGCGGGACCCGTCCCCGCAGCCGGCCGAGCACCCCGGCGTTGGCGCCCAGGCCGCCGACGGTGCGCAGGTTGGCGGTGACGTCCTCCCCGACCACCCCGTCGCCTCGGGTGGACCCCTGGACGAGCTCCCCGCCCTCGTAGACGAGCTCGACGGCGAGCCCGTCGAGCTTGGGCTCGCAGACGTACTCGACCTCCGCCCCGGGCGCGGCCTCGAGCAGCTTCCGCACCCGGGCGTCGAAGTCGTCGAGCTCCCCGTCGCTCGTGACGTTGCCCAGGCTGAGCATGGGCTCGCGGTGCTCCACCTTGGCGAACCGCTCGCCGGGCGTCCCGGAGACGCGCCTCGTGGGGGAGTCGTCGGTGGCGAGGTCCGGGTGGGCCTCCTCGAGTCCGACGAGCTCGCGCATGAGCCGGTCGTACTCCGCGTCGGAGAGGACCGGGCTGTCCTTCACGTAGTAGGCGTGGTCCGCCTCGCGAATCCGGGCCTTCAGCTCGTCGACGCGCCTCTGGGGGCTCGCACCCATGCGCAAGGTGTTACGACGCCCCGGGCCGCGCGGCAACCTGGCCGCACGACGTCCGGGGCGTGGGCCGGGGAGCGCCCGGCTCGGGACTCAGAAGACGTTGCCGGTCGGCACCGACTCGGCGACCAGGACGAAGGCGTTGCCGAAGCCGTTGTAGGTCTGGGTCTTCGTGTTGTGGTTCCCGTCCCCGTCGATGTCGCAGTCGCCGATGACGACGAGCTGGACCGGGGTCGCCGTCTCGTCGACGGCGAACTGGTAGGAGCAATAGGTCGAGCCGTCCACGATGAGGGGCAGGTCCCTCCAGCCGGCCTGGTTCTGCACCCAGCCGTTCTTCGTGGTCCCGGGAACCGCGACCGGGTTGAACAGGCCGTGGAAGCCCACCGGCACGTTGTTCGAGTTCAGCGCGTAATCCTCCACGCCCTTCGCGATGGACCGCATGATCGGCTCGCGCTCGGCGATGCGCGTGCGCAGCGTCATGTTCGCGAACTCGGGGACGGCGATCGAGGCGAGGATCCCGATGATGGCCACGACGATCATGAGCTCGATCAGGGTGAACCCGGCGGCCGCGCGGCGAATGGTCTTCTTCATGGCTTTGCTCCCTGCGTTCGTGCTGATCCCGCGTCGGCCGGCGCTCCCGGACTCGACGGCTGGGGGTTCTCCGGATGGACGACGAAGGTGCCGGGAACGAGCTCCCGGACCACGTTCCCCTTCGCGCGCTCCAGGTTCTTGAAGTTCTCGAGTTCCTTGGGGTCGAGCTTCGCCCCCGCCGGCGCCACGACCACCTTGCCCTGGGGCGTCACGGTGCCGACCGTGCCGGACGGCGCGCCGGAGACGGGCGACGCCACCGGCTTCGGGCGGTTCACGTACCGGTACCCGTGGTACCCGGCGCCGGCGGCCACGGCGATGACGAGGACGACGACGAGGCCCCACGGCACGTGGCGCGCCTCCCGGTCCGGACCCTTCGTCGTGTAGACCATCCGGGTCACCGGGGCGGCGTCGGTGCGGCGGGCCTTGCGGCTCGTCGTGATCTCCTCCACCACCTGGGCCGGGGCGACCTGCGAGAGCGCCTCGGTGAGGTCGATGGCCTCCTTCACGAGGGCGTGGCGGACCGCCTCGAGGGCGCGCAGCGTCTCGGGGGCAGCGTCCTCGGCCTCCCCCTTCAGCACCGAGAGGACGTCGTCGATCCCTCCCAGGATGGCCTGGACGGCCGGCTGGTCGACCTGCGTCCCGGTGGGAGGAAGGGAGTCGAGGGCTGCCGCCACCTGCCAGCGGAGCCCGACGGCCCGGCGCACCGGCTCGCCGTCGAACGGGAGGACCTGGCCCTGGGCGGCCGCCTTCTCCGCCGTGGAGAGCGCGGCGACGACCCGCTCGGTGACGGGGCGCAGGCGCTGCTCGGGCCACAGGCCGGAGAGCGCGGCGCGCACCACCGCGAATCCCTCGTCGGCGGAGAGGAGCGAGCCGGGCCAGGCCGCGGAGGAGGGCGGCGTCGAGGGGATGGGCGCGCTGGCGAGCGGCGCGACGGGCGCCCCGGTCTCCTCCTCGGGAGAGGCCTCGTCGAAGATCTCGTCGAAGGCGGGCTCGGCGGTGGGAGTTGGCGCCGGGCGGGCCGGCTGCGGCGTCAGCGCCGGACGGGCT
>JBAVCR010000477.1:0-2970 GCA_049586815.1 Anaeromyxobacteraceae bacterium | reverse complement strand
GCTCGTAGGAGAGGAACCCGGCCACCGCGCCGGCGGAGAGGAGCCAGGCGGCGGCGCCGGGCCGGCCCAGCGAGAGCCCGCAGGCGAGCGGGAAGAGGAGCTGGCCGTAGGCGCCGTGCTCGTGGGGGAGGAGCGCTCGGCCGGACGGAGGAGCCATCGCGTGGGATGTAACGCCGGCCCGGTGCGTCCACCGCCCCGGGTGTGCCGAAGGCACCCACACCTGCTTCGCGCGAACCCCGCGAGATCCCGGCGGGTGCGATCGAGGCAACCCGGCCGGGTGAGAGGAGGCTCAGGAAATGGGCCAGGAATCGTGGGTTCATGAGATTGCCACAGCCACCCTGCCGGCCTACTATCGAGGTGTCGGTGTCGCGGGGATGCCGACTCCCGAAGAGCGGAGCAACTCCAGATGCAGCCAGTGCAGCAGGGCAGCCTCGTCATCCGCATGGACGGGGCCTTCGACATCGATTCCGTGGACGCGATCCGCAGCCGGATCGAGGCCCTCCCCGGCGACGCCGAGGTCTACGTCGACCTCTCGCGCGTGCGGGAGTTCCACGACCGCGCCGTGGCCATGCTCGCCGACGTGATCGCGGCCGCGACCGCGCGCATCTCGGTGCGCGGCCTGCGCCAGCACCAGTACCGCATGCTGCGCTACCTCGGCGTCATGCCGAGCGCCCTCGATCCGGGCCTGGCGCGCGTCGCCACGGGCGTGGATCGCTAGAGCGCGCCTCGCAGTCCCGTGGACTGTTGCGGCGAGGCATCCCTGCCTGCGGAAGGCGGCCTCGTCGGCCCGCTCCTCGTTCACTTCCGGCGGATGGGGGGGAGCTCCGCGAAGGCGCTCGCCCGCGGCATCGCGCGCAGCGCCAGGGCGAGGTCGTGGGGCAGGACGGTGAGCTTCCGCGCCTCGAGGTCGAGCCACGCTCCCGTCACCGTGACCTGGGCCATCTCGGTTCCGTCGCCGCGCCAGAGCCGGTGCTGGATCGACCAGCGGGAGAGGTCGGGCGCGAAGCCGGCGGCCAGCGCGTCGACGATCACCTCGTCGCCCATGGCCGCCTCGCGCCGGTACTCGAGCTCCTCGCGGAAGAGCACCGGGCCGAGGTGGAGCGACTCGAGGCGCCGCCAGTCGAAGCCCAGCTGGCTGAAGAGCCCGATCCGGGTGTCGCTCGCGTACTCGGAGTAGGCGGTGTTGCGCAGGTGCCCGTTCGCGTCCACGTCGGACCAGCGCACCACGAAGCGGCGGTTGAAGGTCTGGCTCATCGGGGCGCGACGAGGTCGTCGCGGGAGCCGAAGAAGTAGCGGCCGTCGAACTGCCCGCGCAGGTAGAAGTTGTAGGACGGGGTGAGCGACGCGTTCCCGAAGCCGGGGGGGTAGACGATCGGGGAGGTGAAGGGGATCTCCATCCCGAAGCCGACCTGGACCACGGCCACGAAGACGAGCTGCGTGGCGAAGGTCCGGAAGGGCGTCCACTCGAGAATGGGAAAGTTGAGGGCGATCGACTTCAGCTTGGCGGCGCCGTCGGTGGACTGGGGAGACGGCGGAGGACCGGCCGGCACCAGGACGACCACGTCGGAGAGGTAGCCGTAGAGCACGGTGTCGACCTCGCGCCCGATGATGACCTGCAGCGACCCGAACCCGATGCCGAAGCTCCGCTCGTAGGGGATGAGCCCGCCGCTCGCCGCCGCGACGCCCACCGAGCTGAGCGCGGACGGCGAGACGAGCGCGAGGACCGGGCCGAGGATGAGCATGTCGAAGGGGAGGACGTAGAACGGCATCCGCATCCCGAGCCGAAGGCCGGTGCGCGCCGGGACGCGGGGGAAGAAGGCCGAGGAGCCGAGCACCGTGCAGGCGGGGTCCCCGTTGCAGGACTCGGTCTGCGCCGACTGCATGGTGATGCCGGCGTCGACGTAGGCGAGCCCGGTGCCCACCGATCCGGTCAGGCTCTCGGCGCCGAAGCCGAGCCGGATGCCGGCCGAGAGCGATCCGTAGAACTGGGCGGTGGAGGTTCCGAACCCGCCCCAGCCCAGGTTGCCGGTGATGGACGAGAAGGCGCCGATGAAGGGGCCGAGCTCCTCGCGGAAGCGGGGGAGGTGGACGTCTCCCTGGCCGCGGCCGGGCTGGGGCATGGCGAGGACCGCCGGCACGAGGTACCTGGTCACGCCGTCGGTCTTCCCCACCGGAGGCTGGAACTCCTCCTTGCAGGAGTCGAAGGCGTAGATCTGCGCCGCCGGCAGGCCGAACTCGAGGGAGAGGGTGCCGAGCTCGTCCCCGGGCTTCAAGGCCCCGGCGAGCTGCGCGAGGCTCTGCGCCACGACGTCGGAGGCGCGGCGCAGGTCCTCGGCGCGCATGTGGGAGTCGCCGAAGAGGATGGCCGGGTCGCCGCCCCAGGTGACCCCGTCGTGGCCGAACTCGTTGTAGTAGTCGTGCGTGCCCTTGCGCCAGGCGTCGCTGCCCCAGGTGCCCACCACGTGGCCGGACGCGAAGGCGTCCTCGGCCCAGTGGAGCGCGTAGCCCTCCGTCGCCAGGATGCGCATCGCGGCCGCGGGGCGCTCCTCGGCCGGGATGGGCTCGGTGGCGTAGCGGTGGGCGATCTCGTGGGCTACGGACCCGACCCCGCGGCCGTGGTCGACCGCGTGCGGTCGCTCGGCATCCCAACGGTTCGAGGCAACTACGACGACGGCATCGGCAATCGGCGCGGCGAGTGCGGCTGCTACTACGCGACGGACGAGGCCCGTGCCGACGGCGCAGCCTCGTACGCGTTCACGGATGCGGCACTGAACGACGCCGACCATGCGTGGCTCGCGGCTCTTCCCGACGAGCTGCGCTTCGAGGCCGGCGGTCTGCGCGTGCTCCTCGTCCACGGCAGCCCGCGCAAGATCAACGAGTACCTGCTCCTCGACCGACCTGAGACGCAGCTCGTCCGACTCGCCGAGCAGGCCGGCGCCGACGTGGTGTGCATCGGCCACATCCACATCC
>JBAVCR010000476.1:0-5032 GCA_049586815.1 Anaeromyxobacteraceae bacterium | reverse complement strand
GGCCGGGACGGCCGGCGGCCGCGCGAAGGCGATGGCCGGGGGCTCGGTGCCGGTGAGCGGCCGGAGACCCGGGTCGGACTGGCGGAGCCGCTGCTCGGCCGCCTGCATGCGGACCAGCAACCGGTCGACCGAGGGCTTGGCCTGGGCCAGGAACGGCTGGGGAACGAGGCCCATGACCAGGATGAGCACGATCACGGGCACCATGACGAAGGCCTCGCGCACCGAGAGGTCCTCGAGGTGGCGGTTCTCGGGGTTGGTGATCTTCCCGAAGAAGACCTTCTGCACGAGCACCAGCATGTAGACCGCGCCCAGAACGACGCCGGTGGCGCCGAGCGCGGCGTACCAGCCCGGGGCCTGCAGGCGGGAGAGCCAGGTGCCGGAGAGGATGAGGAACTCGCCGATGAAGCCGTTCGTGCCGGGCAGGCCGATGGAGGAGAAGGTCACCACGAGGAAGAGGGTGGCGATCCAGGGCACCTGCTTGGCGAGGCCGCCGTACTCGGAGATGAGCCGGGTGTGGCGCCGCTCGTAGAGCATGCCCACGAGGAGGAACAGGCCGCCCGTCGAGACGCCGTGGTTCAGCATCTGGTAGACGGAGCCGGTCAGCCCCTCGGCGGTGATGGCCATCATGCCCAGCATGACGAAGCCGAGGTGGGAGACCGAGGAGTAGGCGACGAGCCGCTTCATGTCGGTCTGCACGAAGGACATGAGCGCGCCGTAGGCGATGCCGAAGGTGGCGATCGCGGCGATGATCCCGCGGTACTGCAGGGCCGCCTCCGGGAAGAGCGGCATCGCGTAGCGGAAGAAGCCGAAGGTGCCCATCTTGAGGAGCACGCCGGCCAGGATGACCGACCCGGCCGTGGGGGCCTCGGTGTGGGCGTCGGGCAGCCAGGTGTGCAGCGGGAACATCGGGACCTTGACCGCGAAGGCCAGCGCGAAGGCCCCGAAGAGGAGCCCGCCCACCGCCGGCGAAACTTGAAGCGCGTTGCGGGCCACCACGTAGTCGAAGGAGCGGCCGTCGTTCATCCACACGTAGAGGATGGCGACGAGCATGAGGACGCTGGCGGCGAAGGTGTAGACGAAGAACTTCACCGTCGCGTAGACGCGGTTCTGCGAGCCCCACACGCCGATGAGCAGGTACATCGGGATGAGGATGGCCTCGTAGAAGACGTAGAAGAGGATCAGGTCGAGCGCGGCGAAGGTGCCGATCATCGCGGTCTCGAGGAAGAGGAGCGCGATGAAGAACTCCTTCACCCGGTCCTGGACCGCGTTCCACGCCGAGAGGATGACGATGGGGGTGAGCGCCGTCGTCAGCATGACGAGGAGCAGCGCCACCCCGTCGAGCCCGACGTGGTAGCCGATGCCCAGCGACGAGATCCAGGGGACGTTGGTCTCGAACTGGAACTCGGGCGCGCCCCGCGACGGGTCGAAGCCGAACCAGAGGCCGAGCGAGGCGAAGAAGACCACGAGCGACACGAAGAGGGCCCAGGCCTTGTGCTGCGAGCCCTCGCCGCGGGGCAGGATGGCGGCGACGAGCGCGCCGACCAGCGGGAGGAAGAGGACGACGTTGAGCAGGGTGCTCATGGTCAGTTCCCCCCCGCCGCGAGGACGGCCCAGAGGATGGCCGCGGCGCCGATGGCGATCACCGTGGCGTACCGCTGGAGGTTGCCGTTCTGCCAGCCGCGCACGACGTCGCCGATGGCGTAGACGGCCTTCGGGACGCCGTTCACGAAGACGCCCTCGATGAGGAAGACGTCGATGGTCCGCCAGAGGCCGTGGGCGACCCGCTTCACCGGGGTGAGGATGACGAAGTCGTAGAGCTCGTCGATGCGGAACTTGTCGGACACCAGCCGGAAGAAGCCCGGGAAGGCGGCCACGAACCGGTCGGGGAAGCCCTTCATCGAGCCGGCGTACATCTGCCAGGCGAGCCAGCCGGGCACGAGGGCCACGGCCCAGGCCACCGCGTAGGGCCAGATGACGTTGTGCTCCTCGATGCCGAGGATGCGGTAGGCGCGGCCGAAGACCGGGTTCGTGAACTGCTGGAAGAGCTCGGCGTAGTGGTGGCCGACGAGCCAGGGCGGCAGCCCGAGGACCAGCGCCGCCACCGAGAGGAAGGCCAGGATCCAGAGCGGGAGCGTCATCGTCCACTCGGACTCGTGGGCGTGCTCCGCGGTGTGGGTGCGGGGCTTGCCGGCGAAGGCCAGCGCGAAGGCGCGCACCATGTAGAAGGAGGTGCCCGCGGCGGCCAGCGTGCCGATGCCGTAGGCCCACTTGCCCACCGCCGGCCAGGCGGCGTTGTGGCTGAAGAGCGCGCCGGCCAGGATGGCGTCCTTCGAGAAGAAGCCGGAGAGCGGGACGATGCCGGTGATGGCGAGCGTGCCCACCAGGAAGGTCTTCGCCGTGGAGGGCATGCGCTTCCACAGGCCGCCCATGTTCCGGATGTCGAGGTCGTCGTGCATCGCGTGCATGACGCTGCCGGCCCCGAGGAAGAGGCAGGCCTTGAAGAAGGCGTGCGTCATGAGGTGGTAGACGCCGGCGAAGTAGGCGCCCGAGCCGACGCCGATGAACATGATGCCGAGCTGGCTCACCGTGGAGTAGGCGAGGACGCGCTTCAGGTCGTACTGGGCGAAGGCGATGACGGCGGCGAAGAGCGCGGTGCAGGCGCCCACGATCGTGACCACCGCCATGGAGGCCGGGGCCAGCACGAAGAGGAAGTTGGTGCGGGCGACCAGGTACACGCCGGCGGTGACCATGGTGGCGGCGTGGATGAGGGCCGAGACCGGGGTCGGGCCGGCCATGGCGTCGGGCAGCCAGACGTAGAGCGGGATCTGGGCGCTCTTGCCGGCGGCGCCCACGAAGAGGCCGAGGGTGGCGAAGGTGAGCGCGCCCTGCAGCGTCCACCCGGCGAAGATGCCGGAGGTGAGCACCCAGTCCGGGCGGACCGCCAGCGACTTGGCGGCGAGCTGCCCGAACTCGGCGGTGCCGAAGACCGAGAAGATGGCGAAGAGGCCGAGCAGGAAGCCGAAGTCGCCGATGCGGTTCGTGACGAAGGCCTTCCGCCCGGCGTAGGCCTTCTCCTCGTCGGTGTACCAGAAGCCGATGAGCAGGTAGGAGGCGAGCCCCACGCCCTCCCAGCCCACGAAGGTGAGCACGAGGTTGTCGCCCAGGACCAGCGTGAGCATGGCTGCGATGAAGAGGTTCAGGTACGTGAAGAAGCGCGCGTAGCCGGCGTCGTCCTCATGGGACATGTAGCCGGTCGAGTAGAGGTGGATGAGGAAGCCCACCCCCGTCACGATCAGGATGAGCGTGCCGGACAGGCGGTCGACGAGCAGGCCCCACGGCACCGAGATGGGTGCGCGCCCGCCCGGGTCGACGACCCGGAACCACCAGTCGCCGACGAAGTGCAGGTTCGTCCCGCCCGCCGCCCACGCGAAAGCCACGAGCGAGAGGAGGAACGATCCACCCACCATCGCGAGCGCCAGGAAGGCCGAGTTGCTTCGGCCGAGGCGGCGCCCGAAGAGCCCGTTCACGAAGGCTCCGGCGAGGGGGAGGAGAATGATGGCCCACAAGTAGCTTTGGGCCGCTGCCGGGTTGTCCAGGAGCGGGGGCATAGGGAGGCGAAAGGATTACCTTCTTCGAACAAGGGAGGCAATCACCTTGTGAATGGCTATCATCCCCGCGTGACCGCTCCCCTGGACGCCGCCGCGGAGGCCCGGAAGATCCCCCGGGCCGACCGCCTCCTCGCCGCCGCCGAGCGCGCCGGCTGGATCACCCGCCTCGGGCACGCCCCGGTCATGGAGGCCATCCGGGGTTCCCTCGACGACCTGCGCCGCGACGTGCTCGCCGGGGCCCCCTGCCCTCCCGCCTCCGAGGTGGAGGGGCGGCTCCTCGATCGGCTCGCCGCCGGGTCACGGGGGTCGCTCCGGGCGGTGGTGAACGCCACCGGGGTCGTCATCCACACCAACCTGGGCCGGGCCCCCCTCTCCCGGGGGACCGTGGAGGCCATGCAGCAGGCCGGCGGGTACTCGAACCTCGAGTTCGACCTCCCCTCCGGCGAGCGCGGCGACCGCTACGGGCACGCCTCCGCCGCGCTCTGCCGCCTCACCGGGGCGGAGGCGGCGCTCGTCGTGAACAACTGCGCCTCCGCGGTCCTGCTCGCCCTCGCAGCCCTTTCCGAGAGGCTCCCGGGGCGCCGGGAGGGTGCCTCCCTGCCGGTGGCGGAGCCCGGGGCCGGCGGACGCCCGGAGGTCATGGTCTCCCGGAGCCAGCTCGTCGAGATCGGGGGGGGCTTCCGGGTCCCGGACGTGCTCCGCCGGTCGGGGGCCGACCTCGTCGAGGTCGGGACGACGAACCGGACCTATCTGGGCGATTTCGTCGCCGCCCTCTCGCCCCGGAGCCGCATCGTCCTCTCCGTCCACCGCTCCAACTTCCGCCTCGAGGGGTTCGTCCACGACCCCACCCTCCCCGAGCTCGCCGACCTGGGGCGCCGCGCCGGGGTCTGGGTGGTCGACGACCTCGGCTCGGGCGCCCTCTTCCCCACCGCCCCCTTCGGCCTCGGCGACGAGCCCACCGTCGGCGAGCGCGTGGCGGCGGGTGCGGACGTGGTCTGCTTCTCCGGCGACAAGCTCCTCGGCGGACCGCAGTGCGGCGTGCTCGCCGGGCGGCGGGAGGCCATCGAACTGTGCCGGCGCCACCCGCTGCTGCGGGCGTTGCGGGTCGACAAGGTGACGCTCGCCGGGCTCGTCGCCACCCTCTCCCACCACGAGCGGGGCGAGGCACTCCGGGAGATCCCGGTCTGGCGGGCCATCGCCTGGTCGCCCGGGGAGCTCCGCGAGCGGGCGCAGCGGTGGAAGGAGGCCCTCGCCCTTCCCGGGGCCGAGGTCGTGGAGGCGCTCTCCGCCGTGGGCGGGGGCACGCTCCCCGGGGTGACGCTCCCCACCTTCGCGCTGGCGCTCCCGCCCGGGGAGCCGGACGCGGTGGCGGCGCGGCTGCGCGCGGCCGACCCGCCGGTGGTGGGGCGCATCGAGGACGGGCG
>JBAVCR010000475.1:0-4473 GCA_049586815.1 Anaeromyxobacteraceae bacterium | reverse complement strand
GCCCCGACCCCGGCCGCCCCATCCGGCCCGAGTCGGTGCGCGCGCACCAGCTCCTCGCCGGCGACCTGCGCAAGTCACCCCCGCTCGCGGCGGTCCTGCAGGAGGTCGACCGGCGGATCGCCGACGGCGTGCTCCTCGTGCACAACCGGGGGATCGACATCCCGTTCCTGAAGGGCGGCCACGCCCGGACCGGCCTCCCCTGGAAGAAGCCCCGGGTCGTGGACACCGTCGACCTCATCGCCAAGGCCGCCTCGCGCCGCCGGTTCCTCTCGCCGGACGGGGTGGAGCACCAGCCCTCCTTCAACCTGACCGAGGCCCGGCGGGTGCACGGCCTCCCCGACTACGCGGCCCACGACGCGCTCATCGACGCGGTGGCCACCGCCGAGCTGTTCCTCGTCCTGCGCCAGGTCATCGGCGCGAAGACGCTGCGCGACCTCCGCTGAGGACGGGGAGGGGAACGAGGAGGAGCGCGACGAGGGCCACGACCTCGGCGCCCGCGGCCCAGGCGAAGAGCGGCCCCACGCCGTGCCAGCGGTCGTAGCCGATGCCGGAGAGCTGGTAGCCGACCGCGTTTCCCACGCCGAAGACCACCGCGCCGAAGATGGCCTGCCCGGTGGCGCGCAGCCGCGACGGCACCGCGCGGGACATGGCGTCCATGGCCGCGCCCCAGAACAGGCCGAAGGTGCAGGCGTGGAGGAGCTGCAGCCCGATCACCGCCGTCGCCCCGTGCGCCTGCGAGAGCAGGAGCCAGCGCAGCGCGCTCACCGCGAAGGACACGGCGAGGATGGCCCGCAGGGAGAAGAGCGCCGCGACCCGGGGGAAGGCGAGGAGCGCCAGCACCTCCGCGCCCACGCCCACGCTCATGGCCACGCCGGTGACGGTGGCCGGGAGGCCGAGATCGCGGACGAAGAGGCCGAAGAGCAGGTGGAACGGGGCCGTGGCCCCCCAGTGGACGGAGAAGATCGCCAGCATGGCGAGGAGCGGGCCGTCCCGCAGGAGGCCCGCCATCTCGCGGAACGGGGGAGGGTGGGGCGGGGCCGGCGGGGTGGGGAGCCTGCGGGCCACGAGGGCGTAGGCTCCCACGCAGGCCGCCAGGGCCACCGGGACGAGCGGGTCGCCGGGCCGGTCGCCGCGCCCGGTGAGGAGGAGCCCGACCACGGAGGTGACGACCGCGAAGCCGAGGGAGCCGAAGAGCCGGATGCGGGCGTAGGAGGGGACCGGGTGGTGGACCGTCCATTCCACGGTGAGAGAGTCGACGAGCGGGACGACCGCCCGGTCGGCGAGCGACCAGGCGAGGAGCACGAGCCCGACCGCCACCGGCGTGCGGGCCGCGGGAAGGAACAGCACCGCCAGGAAGGCCCAGGCCGTGGCCCAGGCGAGCGCCCTCGCCGGCGCCCGGAGCCGGTCGGCGGCGGTGGCCCAGGCGAGCGCCACCGGGACCGCGAGCAGCGGGCCGATCATCTGGACCGTGCCGATCTGCTCGCCGGTGAAGCCGAGCCCGCGCAGGTAGGGCGCGAAGAAGGGGAGCAGCGTCCCGACGCCGCCGTAGTAGGCGAAGTAGAAGAGGCGCAGTCGGGTGGCAGGGCTCATCGGCGGTGCACTAGACTGCCTCTACCATGGACGGCGTCGTCGGGATGGTCCTCGCCGCGGGGCTGGGCACGCGGCTCCGGCCGCTCACGGAGCTCGTCCCGAAGCCGGCGGCGCCGGTGGCCGGCCTCCCCCTCGTGCAGTACGCGCTCGCCCGCCTTCGGAAGGCGGGCGCCCGTCGCGCCGTCGTGAACACCCATCACCTCGCCGGGGGGATGGGCGTGGTGGCCCGGCGGGCCGCGGCGGCCGCGGGGGTCTCGCTCGGCGTCTCGGCCGAGCCGGTCATCGCGGGGACCGGCGGGGCGCTCCGCGAGGCGAGGCGCCTCCTCGAGGGGGCGGAACTCGTCGTCCTCTGGAACGGCGACGTCCTCTTCGACGTCGACCTCGAGCGCGTCGTCGCCACCCATCGCGCGTCGGACGCGCTCTCCACGATGGTGCTCGCCCCGATGCCCCCGGGGGCGACCTACGCGACGGTGGACGTCGACGCGGGCATGGCGGTGCGGCGGATCGCCGGCCACGGCCCGGGCGGCGACGGGCTCGTGCCCCTCCACTTCACCGGCGTTCACGTGCTCTCCGCCGCACTCCTCGACCACGTCCCCGCCGCGCCGTTCGCCTGCGACGTGAATCGCCACGTCTACCCGCCGCTCCTCGGCGAGGGGCGCGTCCGGGCGGTGGTGGTGGCCGGCTACTGGAATGACCTGGGCACGCCGGCCCGCTACCTCCAGGCGAACCAGGACGTCCTGTCCGGCGCGGCCCGGGTCGCGCTCCCCGGAGCCGACCCGTTCGCGGGCATGCAGGAGCTCGGCCCGGGGATCCACGCCGGCCCGGGCGTCTCGGTCGACCCCACGGCGTCGATCGAGGGGCCGGTCCTGCTCGGAGAGGGCGTGGTGGTGGAGCCGGAGGCGCGGATCGGGCCCGGCGTGGTGCTCGGACGCGGCTGCCGGGTGGGCCGGGGGGCGTCGATCGACCGTATAGTGGCCTGGGACGGGACGGCCATCGCGCCCGGGGAGACCCTCTCCGGCTCCGTGGCGGCCGGGGAGCTCCGCGTGCCCGCGACCTGACCTGCGCGCGGACGCCCCTACCGCTCCACGACCTGCACCAGCACCGCGGTGACGTTGTCGGCGCCGCCGGCGTCGTTGGCGGCGTCCACGAGGGCCTGGTCGGCGCGCAGGATCTCCGCCCCCTCCGCGCGCAGGATGGCCTCGATCCGCTCGTCGGGGATCATCCCGTGGAGCCCGTCGCAGCAGAGGAGGAGGAGGTCCCCCTCCTCGACGTCGAGGGAGGAGAGCTCCACCTCCACCTCCTCCCGCATCCCGAGCGCCCGGACGATCACGTTCTTGTGGGGGAAGGCCTCGATCTCCGCCGGCGACGGGTTCGCCTGCCGGATGAAGTCCTGCAGGAGCGAGTGATCGTCGGTGAGCCGCCTGAGCCTGCCCTGCCGGAAGAGGTAGGCCCGGCTGTCGCCGACGTGGGCGAGGAGCAGCGGCCCCCCCTCGACGAAGCACCCGGCGACGAGGGTCGTGCCCATGCCGGCGGGGGCGCCCGAGGCCCGGGAGCGATCGTGGATGGCCCGGTTGGCGGTCGCGATGGCCTCCCGCAGGCGAGCCTCCTGGCCCGCGGCGGAGCCGGGGTCGTGTCCCGGGTCCGCCGTCTCCCAGGCGCGCGCGAGCTCCTCCACCGCCATCCGGCTCGCCACCTCGCCGGAGGCGTGGCCGCCCAGGCCGTCGGCCACGGCGAAGAGGCCGTTCTCCGGCATGACGAGGAGGGCATCCTCGTTGTGGCCGCGCCGGCGGCCGACGTCCGTGATCCCGATGGCGGCGAGGCGCACCGGCCCACGGTAGTCGCGGGCCGCGGGGGCGGTCAAAGGGTAGTCTGCCGGGATGGCCGACCTCTCCCCCCTCGCGCCCCCACTCTCGGTGGTGCTGGTGGCGCCCCAGATCCCGCCCAACACCGGGAACGTGGCCCGCACCTGCGCCGTGACCGGGTGCCGCCTCCACCTCGTCGGGCCGCTCGGATTCTCGCTCGAGGAGAAGGAGGTGCGCCGCGCCGGGCTCGACTACTGGGACGACGTGGAGCTCGAGGTGCACGCCGACTGGCCGTCCTTCGAGGCCCGGCACGTCGCGGGCCGGCCGGACCGCCTGCACCTCTTCACCGCCCGCGCCGGGCGGAGCCTGTTCGGGGCCCGCTTCGCTCCCGGTGACTTCCTCGTCTTCGGCCAGGAGCAGCTCGGCCTGCCCCCGGCGCTCGTCGCCGCCTGGCCGGACCGCTGCCTCTCCATCCCCATGCTCGCGGGCCAGCGCAGCCTCAACCTGGCGGTGGCGGCCGGGGTGGGGGTGTACGGAGCGCTCGCATCGCTCTCGGTGTAGGATCCCGGCATGTCGTTCCTTCGCGAGCCCGGGGACCTCGCGCGGACGCCGCTCGCGGCGATCCTGCTCGAGGCCTGGAACCTCCGCCTCACCGGGGAGCTGACGGTGCACCAGGCCGGGGGCGACTCGCGCCTCTACCTGCGCGACGGCATGGCGGTGGGGGCGCAGACCTTCGCCGGCTTCCAGCCCCTCGGGCAGATGCTGCTCGCCCGCGGGCAGATCGACATCGAGACCCTGGGGCGCTCGCTCGCCGAGATGGCCCGAACCGGGCGGCGGCAGGGAGAGGTGCTCGTGGAGATGGGTGCCGTCTCCCGCGAGATGGTGGACCGGGTGCTCGAGGAGCAGCAGGCCGGCTACGTGGCCCTCATCGCCGGCCTCGAGGACGGGGCCTTCCGGTTCGACGCCGACGCTCCGGTGCCGCCCTGGGCCGGGCAGGTGGTCCTCGCGCCCCTGCGCGCCGTGGTCGACGCGCTCTCCACGCCGCAGGCCGCCTCGCTCCGCTCCGCGGCGCTCTCCCAGG
>JBAVCR010000474.1:0-2052 GCA_049586815.1 Anaeromyxobacteraceae bacterium | reverse complement strand
CCCAGGGTCCCCTGCCGCCCGCCGACCGGAGGGCGCTCGCCGCCCGCGCCGAGCGGGAGCACCGCCGGCGGATCGACGACCTTCGTGCGGCGGAGACGCAGCGGTACGCCGCGAAGGATCGCGCCGTCGCCGACCTCCGCCGCAGGGCCGGGGTCCAGGCGCGGCGGAAGCTCGTCGCCACCGCCTGGTGGCGGTGCACCTGATAGGCTCGGGGCGGGCCATGCCCCTGTCTCCCCAGATCCTGGACGGGCCGACGGCCGCCGGGACGCGCACCGTGGTGCTCGCCCTCCTCGCCGAGGCAAGGGAGCAGGCCGGGCGCGTCGGCGTCCCGGGCGACCGGGAGGCGCTGCACGACTTCCGCGTCGCCGTCCGTCGCCTCCGGTCCACGCTGCGCGCCTGGCGCGACGTCCTCGGCGCGGCGGTGCGGGACCGGGACCTGCGCCGTCTCCGGCGGGTGGCACGCGCCACGGGCGACGCGCGCGACGCGGAGGTCCTCCTCGCCTGGCTCGACGAGGCCGCGGACGGGCTTCCCGTGGCCGAGACGGCCGCCGCCGCCTGGCTCCGCGGCCGGCTCGAGGAGCGGGCCAGCCACCCGGACGTGGCCTCGGCGGTGGAGCGGCTCCTCGACACCAGCCAGCGGCTGCGACGCCGTCTCCGGGGCGCACCCACGGGCGGAGCGGCAGGCGCGGACGACCGCCTCGACCTGGCGCTCGCGGCGCGGATCCGCGAACACGCCGGCGCCGTGGCCCGGTGGCTCGCACGCGTCGAGACCCCCGTCGACGCCACCGCGGACGCGTCCGCCGGGGCCGCCCACCGGGCGCGCATCGCCGGGAAGCGGCTCCGCTACCTGCTCGAGCCGCTGCGCGACACGCCCGGCGCGCGGTCGCGCGACGCCGTGAAGGCCCTGAAGCGGCTGCAGGACCTGCTCGGCGAGATCCAGGACGCGCGGGTGGCGGAGGAGGCGTTCCGCGCAGCGCGGCGCGACGCCCGCTCCGCCCGGGTCCGCGCCGGATTGCGCTCGCTCGAGGCCGATGCCCGGCGGCGAGCCGCCTCGCTCCTCGAACGGCTGCGGCAGGAGGTGCTCCCCACGCGAGGGACGGATGCCCTCGCACCCGCGCTCGCGCTCGCCACCACGCTCGAGGCCCGGGCGGCCGCGAGGAGGCGCGGCGTCAGACGCGCGGCAGGGGCACGCGGACGCGCAGGGCCCCGGGAAGCACGGTCCACCGGGCAGGGAGGCGGCCGGGCTGCTCCCCGTCGACGTCGAGGAGCACCTCGGCGCCCTCGCGCGGCTCGGCCTCGACGACCCGCGCCCGCAGGCACCGGGTGTTCGGCAGGCGCACGTGGCTGCCGTCGTAGAGCATGCGACGCTTGGTGAGGAAGTCGGCGAACCCGAGCCCCTTCCACGCGGTCACGTCGAGCAGCCCGTCGTCCATGCGGGCGCCGGGCGCCACCAGCATGCCGGCGCCGAAGTAGCGCCCGTTGCAGACGGCGAGCGCGGTGATCCGCTCCTCGACCCATGCGCCTCCGTCGACCCGCCAGCGCACCGGCTGGTCGCGCCAGCCGAGCAGCGCCCTCGCGCTCGCCAGCGTGTAGGTGAATTTCCCGCCCCCGAGCCGGCCGCCGCGGGCGAGCTCGGCGACCACCCGGCCCGAGACGCCGAAGCTGGAGACGTTCACGAAGTGGCGCCGGCCCGGCGAGCCGTCGTGGGCGACGTAGTCCACGACGCCCACGTCGCAGCCCACCGTGACGCCCACGGCGAGCGCGCGCGCCGCCTCCTCGGGCGTCGCGGGCCAGCCGAGGGAACGCCGGAGGTCGCCGCCGGTGCCGTGCGGGATGCACCCGAAGAGGACCTCCGCGTCCACCACCTCGCCGGCGCCGATGAGGCCGTCCACCACCTCGCTCGCCGTGCCGTCTCCCCCCACGGCCACGACCATGCGCTCGCCCTCGAGCGCGGCCTTCCGGGCCATGTCGACGGCCTCGCCGCGGCGGGTGGTGAAGACCGCCTGGAAGTCCCCGTGCGAATCCTTCACGGCGCGCGCGATGCGGTCGAAG
>JBAVCR010000473.1:0-3272 GCA_049586815.1 Anaeromyxobacteraceae bacterium | reverse complement strand
CTCCACGGTCCTGCTCGCCACCGACGGCGCCGGCGGGCCGATCCTGGGCTTCGCGGTGGTCTGGCTCGTCCACGACGAGCTCCACGTGCTCAACGTGGCGGTCGCTCCCGAGGCCCGGCGCCGCGGGGTGGCCCGGGCGGTGCTCGGAAGGCTGGAGGCCACGGCGCGGGACCAGGGCGCCCGGGTCGCCATGCTCGAGGTGCGTCGGTCGAACGCGCCGGCCATCGCCCTCTACCGGTCGCTCGGCTACCGCGAGGTGGGCATCCGCCCCCGCTACTACGCAGAGGACGGGGAGGACGCGATCGTGATGGACAAGGAGCTCTGAGGGCGCGCAGGCGCATGGAACGGGCCCTCGCACCCGTGGTAGAGACCCCGCCATGACGCCCGCGCTCCTCCTCGGCCTGATCGTCCTCGCGTCGCCACCGTCCGCCCCCCTACCCGGAGGGCCCGGCTTCCTCCGGGAGCTCGCCGAGACCCGCGGGTACCGCGCCGGCACGCCCTCCCGCCCCGTCGTCGCCCCCGGCGGGGAAGAGGTGATCTTCCTCCGCTCGGGGCCCCGCTCCGGCGTGCAGTCGCTCTTCGCCACCGACGTGGCCACCGGCGCCACCCGGGAGATCCTGACCGCCGAGGCCCTCCTCGGCGCCGAGACGGCCGAGCTCACCGAGGCCGAGAAGGCCCGCCTGGAGCGGCAGCGCATCACCGCCCGCGGCATCACCCATTTCGAGCTTTCCCGCGACGGGCGGACGCTCCTCGCCTCCCTGGGCGGCCGCGTCTACGCGGTGGAGCGCCCGGGCGGGAAGGCGAGGCGCCTCCCGCTCCCCCCGGGCGCGCTCGATCCGCGACTCTCGCCGGACGGGAGGCTCGTGGCCTTCGTCGCCGGCGGGGAGCTCCACGTGCTCGACCTCGCCAGCGGGAAGGCGACCGCGCTCACGAGCGGCGCCACCGAGTGGAAGACCCACGGCCTCGCCGAGTTCGTGGCCCAGGAGGAGATGGATCGGCCGGAGGGATTCTGGTGGTCGCCCGACTCGACGCTGATCGCCTTCGAGGAGGCCGACGACACCGCGGTGGAGAAGCTCTCCATCCAGGACCCGGCGCGGCCGGAGCGGAAGCCGGTCCAGTTCGCCTATCCGCGCGCCGGACGGGAGAACACCCGGGTCCGCCTCGGGGTGGTCCCGGTGAACGGTGGGACCCCGACGTGGATCGAGTGGGACCGGGATCGGTACCCGTACCTCGCCTCGGTGCGCTGGCCGAAGGGCGGGCCGCTCCTCGTCCTGGTCCAGGACCGCACGCAGACCGAGGAGGTGCTGCTCCGCGCCGACCCGGTCACCGGGAAGACCACGCCGCTGCTCGTGGAGCGGGACGCGGCCTGGCTCAACCTGCACGCGGCCGGACCCCGCTGGATGCCGGACGGTTCGGGCTTCCTCTGGTTCACCGAGCGCAACGGCGGGGCCGAGCTCGAGCTGCGCGCCCCCGACGGCACGCGCAAGGCGTCGGTGGCGCCCCCGGAGTGGGGCTTCGTGTCGCTCGCCGGCGTGGCCGAGGACGGCGAGATCTTCTTCGTCGGCACCCGCGGCGATCCGAACCGGGACCGGCTCTTCCGCGTGCGCGCCGGATCGGCGCCGGTCGAGGTCGTGCTCCCGGGCGAGCCGCCCGCCACCCTCGGCGCTCGGCTCGCCGAGGGGGGAAGGCTCCTCGTCGTCACCTCGTCGCGGGCCGGGGAGGGGACGCGCACGGCGGTGGTGGGCGTCGACGGGGTCGAGAAGGTGCGGCTCCCGTCGGTCGCGGTGGAGCCGCCCTTCCGGGCGCGTCCCGAGGTCCGGAAGGTGGGCAAGAGCGGCCTCTGGACCTCGCTCGTCCGGCCTCGCGACTTCCGGCCCGGCTTGAAGTACCCGGTGATCGTGCAGGTCTACGGGGGCCCGACCCGGCTGTCGCCGCTCGGGCTCGCTACCGCGTCGCCGCGCACCCAGTGGCTCGCCGACCAGGGGTTCCTCGTCGTGAAGGTGACGAACCGCGGGGAGACGGGGCGGCTGGGACGGGACTTCGAGCGGGCGGTGAAGGGCGACCTGGCCGGTCCCGCGCTCGACGACCAGGTCGAGGCGCTTCGCGCCCTCGCCGAGGTCGTCCCCGAGATGGACCTCTCCCGCGTGGGCATCACCGGGTGGTCGTTCGGCGGGTACGTGGCGGCGCTCGCCGCCCTCCGCCGTCCGGACGTGTACCGGGCAGCGGTGGCCGGCGCGCCGGTGGTCGACTGGCGCGACTACGACACCTACTACGCCGAGCGCTACCTGGGGCTCCCCGCCGCGGTGCCGGAGGCCTACGACCGGAGCTCCCTCGTGCGGCTGGCCGGCAAGGAGCACGCGCCGCTCCTGCTCATCCACGGCACCGCCGACGACAACGTCTACCTGCTCCATTCCCTCAAGCTCGCCGACGCGCTCTTCCGCGCCGGCGCTCCACCCGCCACCTTCGTGCCCCTCGCCAACGTGACCCATCTCCCCGCCGACCCGGCCGTCGCCGAGCGTCTCGCCGAGATGGAGGTCCGCTTCTTCCAGGAGAACCTGGGCGCGCCGCGCCCCTGACCCATGGCCTGGACCGCCACCCGGAAGCTGCTCTTCCACCTCGACCCGGAGCGGGCGCACGCGCTCGCCGCCGGGACCCTGCGGGTCCTGGGCGCCGCCGCCGGCGTGCTGCGCCCGACGCCCGACCCCTCCCTGCGGGTGCGCTGCCTGGGGCTCGACTTCGACAGCCCGCTCGGCATGGCGGCCGGGTTCGACAAGGGCGAGGTCCTGGTGCGCGGGCTCCATGCGCTCGGCTTCGGCCACGTCGAGGTGGGGACCATCACCCCGAGGCCGCAGGCTGGCAATGCACCGCCGCGCCTCTTCCGGCTCCCCGAGCACCGCGCCCTCATCAACCGCATGGGGTTCAACAACGAGGGGATGGAGGCGTGCGGGGAGCGCCTCGCCCGCCTGCCCCGCGAGGGCAGGGGCGTCGTGGGCGTGAACGTCGGCAAGAACAAGGACACCCCCAACGAGCGGGCCGCCGACGACTACCTGGCGGCCATCGACGCGCTCCACCCCTGGGCCGACTACCTCGTGGTGAACCTGTCCTCCCCGAACACGCCCGGGCTCCGGGCCCTGCAGGAGCGCGGGCCGCTCGAGCGCCTGCTCGGCGCGTGCGTCGACCGGGCGCGGCCGCTCGGGAAGCCGCTGCTCGTGAAGCTGGCGCCGGACCTCGCGCCCGAGGCGCTCGACGAGGCCGTCGACGTGGCCGTCGCG
>JBAVCR010000472.1:0-2621 GCA_049586815.1 Anaeromyxobacteraceae bacterium | reverse complement strand
GGGCCCGGGTGCTCCTCGTCGACCGGCGCGACCTGCCGGGCGTGCTGCGCCGCGCGGCCTCGCGGGGAGCGCCTGCGGGCGCGATCGAGCCGCTCGGGCTCGACCTCTCCGACCTCGCCGCCGTCGACCGCTGCGTCGCCGACCTCGCCCGGCGCGGCCTGGGGATCGACCGGCTCGTGCTCAACGCCGCCATCGTCCCCACGGCGGCGCGCACCACGCCGCAGGGTCTCGACGAGATGCTCGTGGTGAACTACCTGTCCTCCTTCGCGCTCGTCACCGGGTTCCTCGCGTCGGGCGTGCTGCCGCGCGACCGTGCCCGGGGCGACGTCCCGCGCGTCGTCTTCGTCGCCTCCGAGTCACATCGCTGGAGCGACGACCTGGTCCTCGACCGGCTCGACGCGCCGCGGGACGGGTCGGCCCGGCGCGTGCTCGGCTGGTACGGCACCTACAAGCTCATGCTCGCCACCTTCGCCTGGGAGCTCGCCCGCCGGCTCCAGGAGGGCGGTGTCCCGCAGGTGGGGGTCTTCGCGCTCTGCCCCGGCGCCATGCGCACCAGCATCGCGCGCGAGGCGCCGGTCGTGCTGCGCGCCCCGCTCGACGTCCTCATGCGCCTCTTGTTCCAGGACCCGTTCGCCGCCGACGAGCCGGTGCTCCACCTCGCCTGCAGCCGCGCGGTCGAGGGGCGGACGGCCGTCTACCTGCACAAGATGGCGGAGAAGGGCGTCGACCGCAGGGCCGCCGACCCGGAGACGGGGAGGGCGCTCTGGGAGGCGAGCGAGGCGCTGCTCGCGCGGGTGCGCGGGGACCCCCCGACGCGTCAGGCGGCCGGGCCGCGCGGGGGCCTGTCCTTCCCCAGGTAGAGGGTCTGGGAAGGGAAGGCGAGCCCGGTTCCGCAGCGCTCGACCACGTCGAGGACGCCGAGCAGGAGCTCTTCCCGGACGTCCTGGAACTCGGCGGAGCTGCTGGTGAGCACCTCGGCCGAGACCTCGACGTCGAGCGAGCTCGCCCCGAGCGCGGCGAGCCGGGCCTTCGCGCCGCTCGCCTCGACCCTCGGGTGGGCGGCGAGCAGCGCGTTCAGGCCGGCGAGGACCTCCCGCACCTGCGCCTGGGTGGACTCGCAGCGGAGGCCCACGGTCGCCTTGAACGGCGTCCGGTCGCGGTCCGAGAGGTTCACGATGGAAGTCCGCGCGAGCACGCTGTTCGGGACGGTGGTCACGGTGCGGTCGGCGTTGCGGATGCGGGTCGACCGGATGCCGATGGCGAGGACCGTCCCGTTCGACTCGCCCACCTTGCACCGGTCGCCGATTCGGACCGGCTTGTCGGCGAAGAGGTTCAGCCCGGCGATGAGGTTCTCGAGGGTGGGCTGCGCCGCGAGCGCGACCGCGAGGCCGCCGACGCTGACGCCGGCCACGATGCCGTAGACCGGGATCCCGAGCTGGTTCGCGCCGATGGCGAGGAGGACGAGCGCGCCTCCGAACCCGAGCACCCGGGCGGTGAGCCGGATGAGGTGGGCGTCGATGCTCTCCGCGGCGATGCGGGGAGAGGAGACGAGCGCCTCGGCGACGACCGGGGCGAGCCGTATGGAGACGCCCGCGCCCGCGAGGAAGACCACCGCGTTCGCCGCGATGCCGATGGCGACGGCGAGCTGGCCGACCAGGTTCACCTGCACGAGGGCGATCCAGGCGAAGACCGGCGTGGCGACGATCACGGCGATCGGCGCCAGGAGCCTGCGCAGGGCCCGGGCGAGCGGGCCGTGGCCCTCGACGGTCCGGGAACGGCGGAACGCGAAGGCGAGGACGAGTGCGTAGGCGATCGCCAGGACGGCGATGGCGAACCACTTCCAGGTGGCCTGTCCTCCGAGCCGGGCGCGGAGCCAGGAGGGCAGCGCCTGGATCCACCCGTAGGGAACCCACCAGCCCCCGCCCTCCGCGGCGAGCTCGCCGAGCCCCGTCGCCGCGACCGGGCGCAGCGGAGGAAGCCCCCGGGTGCGCTGCTCGAACTCGGCGGCGCGGGCGACCGTCTCCGGGCTGAAGAGGAAGTCGCCGGCCTCCGGCCCGCCGTCGACCCGGATGAAGGTGATCTCGGTGTCGGGGATGGTCCAGCGCCGGGAAGCGGCGTCCTTCCTGGCCGCCATCTGCTCGGCGTCGGGAACCTGGTCGAGGGGCGGGAGCGGGATCCGGGACAGGGTCGCGTAGAGGGCGATGGCGGCGGCGCGCCCCGTCTTCATCCGTGCAGCGGGCGCGACCTGCTGGAGGTCGAGGCAGCGGACCACGTCGGTGCCGAGCCCGAGGAGGTGCTCGAAGCCCTCCCTCGTCTGGTCCTTCACGTAGACGTCGCCCATGAACTGCATGAGGCCGTCCGCCGACTCGAGGAACCGCTTCAGGGTCGCCCGGGGGCTCGATCGGTCGGCCGGCTGGAGGGGGCGTGGGGGGAGGTCGGCCCTCGTCGGCGTCGCGGCGACCACCGCGCAGGCGAGGAGCGCGAGGCGCAGGGGTCGGCCAGGGCGCGGGGCGATGCGGATGGCCGGTACGCCCCCGCCGGTGCCTGAAGGGTGGCTCATCCGCGTACTCCTAGTGCGGCGGAGCGAACCGGGCCAGCGGCGAGCCGCGGCCCGAGAAGGG
>JBAVCR010000471.1:0-1794 GCA_049586815.1 Anaeromyxobacteraceae bacterium | reverse complement strand
ACCTGGAGTTCTCTCCGGTCACTGCGGCGCCGCGGCGGCCGCCGGCGCGGAAGCTGGCGACTGCCGGGAAGGCGGCCGCGAGGCCACGAACACGGCGAGCGCCAGCAGCACGACGTCGCGCGCCACGGTCCACCAGGTAGCCGGGGCGTTCCCGCCGAAGCAGCCGCAGGCGAGGTCGATCCCGCGCAGCAGCGCGCTCGTCAGGCCCCCGGTGAAGCCGACGAGCAGCGCCGCGAGGACGAGCGCGGCGGCCCGGCTCCAGACGTTTGCGATGAGGGCGAGCCCGGCCGTCAGCTCCACGCCAACGAGCGCCACCGCGGCGGCGGGCACGAGCCCCGGGGGGACGATGCGGTAGTTGGCGATGCTCTCGGCGAACGCCGCCATGTCGGGGACCTTGGTGACCGAGGCCCAGACGAAGAGGGCGCCGAGGAGGAGGCGCGCGCCGTTCGCGACGAGGTTCACGGGGTGGTCGCTCCCAGCCCGCAGACGCCGCACATCCCGGCGGCCGCCGACCCCTTCCCGGCGACCCATGCGGGCCACGCCCCCTGGAGCACCCGCACGTCGCTCAGGCCGGCGCGGCGCAGGCGGCCGGCGACGTCGTCGGCCACAGCGCAGCTGTACTCGCCATCGTAGACGACCACGAGCGGGTAGGTGCGGAGCTGCGCGATCACCGACGCCTCGTCCGGGTGGCCGGCCGGGGGGAGGTGAACCGCGTTCGCGACGTGCCCGTGGGCGAACTCGTGGGCGCCGCGGGCGTCCACGAAGCCTGCCAGGCAGGCGTCGCAGAGCCCCTTCGCCTCGTCCACCGTGATGCGCGCGGGGCGCCACGGGGCGGGCGCGCTCGTGGGAGCGGTGGCCGACGCCGGCATGGCGCAGGACCCGCCCCCGGCCTCGGCGGCCGAGAGGACGGCCTGGCGGAGCGGGACGGGATGGGGCGAGAGGGCGTTCAGGCCGAACCCCATCGCCCCTCCGGCGGCGGCCAGCACGGCCATCTGGACCCAGGTCGTCATCGGTGCGGGATGCTACTCCGGGAACGCCGCGGCAGCGAAGGCGATTCCCGGGCACCGGACGGGTGCTTTCCACCGGGGACGCGACTATATTGCGCGCCGCCATGGGCGTACCCGTCTACGAGATCTCCAAGGACTTCCTCTTCAGCGCCGCGCACCAGATCCGCTTCCACCCCGGGAAGTGCGAGCGACTGCACGGCCACAACTGGCGCATCCGGCTCCACGCGCGGGCGTCGAGGCTGAACCACCTGTCCATGGTGATCGACTTCGCCGACCTGCAGCGCGTGGTGGCCGACATCGGCTCCCGGTTCGACCACCGCAACGTGAACGAGGTCCCGCCGTTCGACGAGGTGAACACCACCGCCGAGAACATCGCCCGGTTCTTCTACGAGGAGGCGAACCGGAAGATCGCCGAGACCGAGGGCGACCGGGTCCGGGTCTCGAAGGTCGAGGTCTGGGAGAACGAGGGGTCGCTGGCGGTGTACCGGGAGGAGTGAACGGCGCGGCCTTCAGGCCGCGCAATGGCCCCGACCGGCCGCAATCGGCCGCGTCACGTTCCCCGAGTTCACCCGGGTGAACTTTTTGGCCAGGGTCTGTCCAGGGCACAGATGGATCCGCGTCCACCCCGGCCGGGCAGTGGAGTCACCCCCCCGGACTATCCTCGGTGCCGGTGTCCGATCTCGTCGTCGTCCCCACACCGCTCCGGAAGTCCCGGGCCGAGCGCCGCCTCTGCGACGCCCAGGGTGGGACCCTGCTCGGGATGCGGGTCGTCACGCTCCACCAGCTC
>JBAVCR010000470.1:0-1812 GCA_049586815.1 Anaeromyxobacteraceae bacterium | reverse complement strand
CCCAGATCCTCGAGCGCCTTGCGGGCCTCGGCCATCACGTCCCAGTCGGAATCGGAGCCCATCAGGATGAGGACCTTCGGGTTCATGCTTCCTCCTCCTCCGGACCGGCGCGGCCGATGTCGCGGCGGTACTGCGCGCCGCGGAAGCGCACCTGCTCGATGGCCTCGTACGCGCGGGCGGCGGCCTCGGGGCGGTCGTCGCCGAGCGCGCAGACGGTGAGCACGCGGCCCCCGGCGGTGACGAGCCGTCCGTCGGGGCCGCGGCGCGTGCCGGCCTGGAAGACCTGCACGCCCTCCGGGAACGGCCCCTCGGCTCCGTCGATCTCGTCGCCGGTGGTGACGCGGCCCGGGTAGCCCTCGGCCGCCATCACCACGCCCACGGCCGCCCGGGGATCGACGGCGAGCCGCACGTTCGAGAGGTCGCCGCGTGCGGCGCCGAGCAGCGCCGGGACGAGGTCGCCCGAGAGGCGCATGAGGATGGGCTGGGTCTCGGGGTCGCCGAAGCGGGCGTTGAACTCGAGCACGCGGGGGCCGGCCTTCGTGAGCATGAGCCCGGCGTAGAGCGCCCCGCGGAATGGGGTACCGCGCCTGGCCATCTCGCGGACCGTGGGGAGGAGCACCTTCTTCTCCACGTCGGCGAGCAGCGCGCCGTCGACCGTGGGCGTGGGGGTGAAGGCCCCCATGCCGCCGGTGTTGGGGCCCCGGTCGCCGTCGAAGATCCGCTTGTGGTCCTGGGCCGGCGGGAGGACGCGCACCCTCTCCCCGTCGACGAGCGCGATGACCGAGGCCTCCGGCCCCTCCATGCGCTCCTCCACGACGACGCGCGCCCCGGCCTCTCCGTGAATCCGGTCGACCAGGATGGCGCGCAGCGCCTCCTCGGCCTCGTCCATGTCCGCGCAGACCACGACGCCCTTGCCGGCGGCGAGGCCGTCGGCCTTCACCACCACCCGGCCCTGGGCGGCGCGGGCGTGGGCGAGCGCCGGGCCGAGCGCGTCGAAGGTGCCATGGGCCGCCGTGGGGATGCCGGCGGCCGCCATGACCTCCTTCGCGAAGGCCTTCGAGCCCTCCAGGCGCGCGGCGGCGGCACTGGGCCCGAACACGGTGATGCCGGCGGCCGCGAGCCGGTCGGCGAGGCCGAGCACGAGCGGCGCCTCCGGCCCGACCACGACGAGGTCGATGCGGTTCGAGACCGCCCAGGCGGTGAGCTGGTCGACCGCGTCGGCCGGGATGGCCACGTTCTCGGCGAGCCGCGCCGTCCCGGGGTTGCCGGGCGCGCAGAACACCTTCCGGACGAGCTCGCTCTGGCCGATCTTCCAGACGAGGGCGTGCTCGCGACCGCCCCCTCCCACGACGAGGATTCGCATTCCGGGGCGGTATACCACGGCGGAAGGGTATTCGGGGGGCCCGGACTAGTGCCGGAAGTGACGCATCCCCGTGGATACCATGGTGATTCCGGCGGCGTCGGCCACCGAGACCACCTCGGCGTCCCGGACCGATCCGCCCGGCTGGATGATGGCGGTGGCGCCGGCCTCGATGATCTGCTCCACGCCGTCGGGGAACGGGAAGAAGGCGTCGGATCCGACCGAGCTGCCGGCGAGCGGGAACCGGGCCTTCATCCGGGCGATCTTCACCGACTCCACCCGGCTCGTCTGGCCCCCGCCGACGGCCAGCGTGCGGTCGTCCGCAGCGAAGACGATGGCGTTCGACTTCACGTGCTTCACGACCTTCCAGGCGAAGAGCAGGTCCCTCCACTCCTTCTCGGTGGGGGCGCGCTTCGTCATCACCTTGCAGTCCTCGCGTCGGACGCTGCCCA